>JAAXUU010000164.1 GCA_013335845.1 Actinomycetota bacterium | reverse complement strand
AGATCGTCCGAACCCTGCTATGATCTGCTGCCGCTTGTGTTTCTTGGAGGTTTCCACACATACTTCTTGGCCTATTGACAGACTACACAGGTCTGGTCTATTCAAATGCGCTATGACCAAAGAGAAACTGATTGAAATCATCAAGACTCTCCTCAAGACAGATGCGGATTTAGGATTCCTGTCTCAGCTTAAAGAGAAGGAGCTTGAGAAACTGGTATCCTGCATCCGCAACCGTATTGATCAAGTCGGCAAGTAATCCTCTCATACGACGTCACGTTCCTTCTTCAGGAGCTTCCTTTCCAAGAGACAGTTTGGTCATCTTGACGGAAAAGGTGCCATCCTCACACGTTGAAACCTCGACGGGACATTTTTTAGTGGCGGCGAATTTCTCAAGATTATGGACAGAGGTCTCGTTATCGACAAGCACCTCCAGCACGCCCTCGGTCATCTCGGACAAGGCCTTCTTGGCCTTGACCACGGGAAGAGGACAAACATCACCGATCGCATCTACCTGAACACTCATCGATACCTTCTCCCTCTTGGGATCCTGATGTTCTGAGCGCTTTTGCGCAATACCATTCCCATGAGGTTACCACGAGACAAAGAAAGGTGATCTTACAAGGCGCGATTGGTTCGGTTAAAGGAAAGCCTCTAGCAACGGCGGATATTTGCGTTACTATGTGGACGCAACGAAGAATCACCTGCCGAACTTGAAGGATGTCCCTTATGGATGACCGAGAACGGATTCGTCTCACACAACTTACCGACAAGGGCGGTTGAGCCGCTAAATGGGGTCCGGAGGACCTCTCAAATATATTGCGCTCTCTGCCCATGCCCGTGAGCGAAGATGTGCTGTTGGGATTTGAAACCAGCGATGATGCCGCGGTTTTTCGCTTGCGCGATGACCTTGCAGCCGTATTGACCGTGGATTTCTTCACTCCCGTCGTCGACGACCCCTACGAATTCGGCTGTATTGCCGCGGCGAACGCCTTAAGCGATGTGTTCGCTATGGGGGCTACGCCCCTCGTCGCCTTGAACATCCTTGCCGTTTCCTGTTCATTGGGAACGGAAATCGTCAGCGAGATAATCCGGGGCGGCAGCGATAAAGTCCGCGAAGCAGGGGCGTTCATCGTCGGGGGGCATTCCATCGATGATGACGAGCCTAAATACGGAATGGCTGTCTTCGGGACCGTCGACCCCGAAAAGATAATCCGTAATAAGGGTGCGCTTCCCGGTGACCTTATCTTCTACACCAAGGTCATAGGAACCGGCATCATGAGTGCGGCCCGAAAGATCGATTTCGAAACCGATGAAAGCATGCGCCCGGTCATCGATTTCATGAAGGAACTCAATGACAAAGGTGCCCAGGCGATGATAGCCGCCCATGCGCATGCCGCCACCGACGTCACAGGGTTCGGGCTCGTTGGACATCTGCACGAGATGCTTGAAGCGAGTGATGTCTCCGCTTATATCAAATGGGACGATGTACCACTGTTCGACGGCGTTTTTGAACACTCCAGCGCATTTTGCAGGCCGGGAAAAACCTTTGACATCATCGATTGGGCCTCCAATTTCGTCGAGCAGGGAAATCTCGATGACGAAGAATACAATAACCGCATGGGAGTGCTCTGCGACCCTCAGACGAGCGGCGGACTACTGGTTTGCGTCTCGCCTGAAGATGCGGAAGTCTTCATTAGGAAATTCGAAGAACTTGCAGGAAGAAAACCTGCCTTAATCGGCAAGGTCATCGCAGGAAAACCAGGATCCATCTCGCTTGTCTAGGAGTGAAATATGCCCCAGGATAACCAAGAGCTGCTGCGGCAGCTACCGAAAGTCGATGAGCTATTCCTCTCTCGGGAGCTTACAAGTGTATTCGCAGATGTCCCGGAAAAAGTAGGGAAAGACATCGTACGCTCCTCCATAGACGAAGTCCGTCACCGCATTCTCGAGGGGTCTGCACAAGCAGTCGATCTTGCAGACATCATCGCCGACATACGGGTGAAAGTGATGCTCTCGAAAAGATCGTCGCTTCGTCACGTGATCAATGCAAGCGGCATAATCATCCATACCAACCTAGGGCGCAGCCCCTTGGCAGACGCCGCCCTGCATGCGGTTCTCGAGGTTGCCGGAGGGTATTCGACACTCGAATATGATTCGGATAGACGCGTGCGAGGTAGCAGGCATGCACATGTCGAGACTCTGATCTGCCAGCTGACGGGAGCAGAGGCGGCTATCGCCGTCAATAACAACGCCGCGGCAGTGATGCTGGTCCTTTCGGAATTCGCCTGCGAGAAAGAAGTGATCGTATCTCGCGGTGAACTCGTCGAGATCGGCGGTTCGTTCCGCGTGCCGGACATCATGGCGCTCTCTCGTGCCCGCATGATAGAAGTGGGAACAACCAACAAAACGCATCTGTACGACTACGAACGCGCCATCTCGCCTGAAACCGCTTTGCTGCTTAAAGTCCATCCCTCCAATTTCAAAATGATCGGATTCACCGAATCCGTATCGCTTTCCGAATTGAAAGAGCTGAGCACGAAATGCGGAGTCCCCCTATACGAGGATCAGGGCTCGGGTGTTCTTTTCGATCTCGCGTGTTTTAAGGATTGCGCAGAGCCGACCGTTGCTTCCTCATTGAAACTCGGGTGCGATCTCGTCTCGTTTTCCGGCGATAAACTTCTCGGCGGACCCCAAGCGGGAATCGTCGCCGGTTCGAAGCAGTATATCGATCGTCTGAAGAAACATCCTCTCGCACGCGCCTTGCGACTGGACAAGATGACCCTTGCCGCGCTCGAGGCAACCTTGCGAATCTGTCTCGATGAACAACGAGCCCTAAACGAGATACCCACCTTGCGCATGCTCACCACGCCGAAAAAGGATCTTCTCCAAACGGCGGAACGCCTAAAGGACTTACTTGAGAAGTCGGTTTCGACGAATGACGCTCGGTTCGCCATCGTCGATGAGATTTCCCGTGCGGGTGGTGGATCTATGCCACTTTGCGATATAGAAACCTATGCCGTGAGCATCGATTTCCGCCAAGGGTCGGCAGAAAAACTCAACGCCTATCTAGTATCGCAGCGTGATACTCCCATTGTCACACGCACGCACGATGAACGAATACTCATGGACGTGAGAACGATTCTCAACGACGATGAGTTGGTGGAGATCTCGAACGCCATCACCGCCTTTTTCATGCAACGCTGACAGGAATGATCATGAAATCCTCTGCTCTCATACTCGGTACCGCAGGACATATAGACCACGGAAAGTCATCCCTGATAAAGGCACTCACGGGTACCGACCCCGATCGCCTCGCTGAAGAAAAAAGCCGGGGCATCACTATCGAGCTCGGCTTTGCACAGCTCACCTTGCCAAGCGGACGCACGATGGGCGTCATAGACGTACCCGGTCATGAGAAATTCGTGCGCCAGATGGTAGCGGGGGCCAGCGGCATCGACATCGCACTTCTTGTCATAGCCGCTGATGACGGCATCATGCCACAAACCGCCGAGCACTTGGCCGTGCTGGAACTTCTCGATGTCGGCTCATGCGTGGTAGCGCTCACCAAAGCCGATTTGGTCGACATAGAGTGGCTTGAATTCATAACAGGCGAGATCGAAGGATACCTCGCCGCCACCCCTTTCAAAGGGGCACCTATTGTCCCTGTCTCGAGTAAAACAGGGATGGGTCTTGATGATCTTCTCGTTGCCATAGAACAGACGGCGATAAGAACGCAAGCTCCTGTCTCTGATGACATCGCCCGCCTACCTGTCGATCGCGTATTCACCATCAAAGGTGCAGGTACCATCGTGACGGGAACCCTTTGGAGTGGCCGTATCGCACCTGACGATATATTGGAGCTACTCCCCTCCGGGCGCGAAGCGCGCATAAGGGAGCTACAAGTCCACAACGTGCTAGCAGACTCGGCACTCGCCGGCATGCGGGTCGCCGTGAATATCGGTAATCTGAAAACCGAGGACATCCCGCTGGGAAGTTTTCTCGTCAGCCCGAGGGCCATTGTCACGACCGACCGTTTGAATGTGAAGTTCACCTACGTCGGTTCCCCTCATTCGAAGAAGCCTCTGAAAAGTGGCTCACGTGTGCATGTCGCGCATGGCACCACCGAGGTTCTCGGCCGTATCTTACTGATGAACAGCGACAAAGAGCTTTCTGCCGGCAACAGTTGCTTCGCCCAAATTCGACTTGAAGAAGAGCTAGCCCCTCGCTACGGCGATCGTTTCATCGTTCGTTCATATTCGCCCGTAGCCGTCATCGGAGGAGGTACGGTACTGGATTGTCACCCCAAGCATCGGGCCAATCTTTCCGCTGATGAAATCGATTTTCTCGCTGCCCTTGACGATCACGACGAGGAACTTGGAAGCCACCACCTCGTTCGGGCGGAGGGGAAGCGCAATGAGCCGTTCGAGATCGTTCGAAAAGTAGAAGGCCGAGATGACGTAGAAGAACCCGAAGAAAAAAACGAGCGTCTGACCGGCGAG
>JAAXUU010000163.1 GCA_013335845.1 Actinomycetota bacterium | reverse complement strand
CTGAGGAGAAGCTCGACGACATCTTCTTCCGCCTTACCGAGATCCGCGACTGGATCGAAGGCACCCTCATTCCCGATACGCTCGCGATTGCTCCGTTCTATATGGACGACTTCGGTTACGGTAAAGGTTGCGGCCGTTATGCTGCATGGGGTGTATTCGATAAAGAGTCCCGCGATCCTGCAGACCGTTATCTCCCTGCCGGTTGCATCGATTCCAACTTCAAGGTGAGCGTACCTGATGAGATGAAGATCACCGAGGACACCGCTCATGCATACTATGCAACCGACAATGTACTTCAGCCTCGCAGCGGTCTCACCGACCCCGCATGGCCCGAAGACGGATACAACGTCGACAACAAGTACAGCTGGACGAAGGCTCCTCGCTACGACGGTGAAACCTACGAAGCCGGTCCTCTTTCGCGTGTTCTCGTCGCATATCTCGGCGGCAACAAGGCTATCAAGGCGAGCGTCGACGGTGCTCTTTCGGCTTTGGGTGTTCCGGGCCAGGTCGAGGTCCTGTTATCGACCATGGGTCGCGTAGCGGCACGTAACCTCGAAGTTCTCTATGTAGCCAACAATATGGTCGACTGGTGCATGGAGCTTATGGCTGCCATCTCCGCCGGCGATTCCGACTACTTCACCGAGCCTGCGACAACGACAGGTGAGGGTTCCGGTATGTGGGAAGCTCCTCGTGGTGCTCTTTATCACTACGAGAAAATCGTCGACAATAAGATCGAACAGTACCAGATCATCATTCCCACCACTTGGAATGTCGGTCCTCGCGATGCCAGCGGAACTCCCGGCCCCATCGAGCAAGCCCTCGTCGGTGTACCTGTCGAAGATCTCGAAAAGCCGATCATGGCACTTCGTACGGTCCACAGCTTCGACCCCTGCATCGCTTGCTCGGTACACATCACCGAGCCGAAGACGGGCAAGAAATTCCAAACTGTCACAAGCCCTTGGGGGGTGAAGTAACATGGCACATCTCGCACATTACCGCGAATCGCATCCGCTGCCTTTTGTGATCACGCACTGGACCAACCTGATTTCGATGATTGTTTTGATCCTTTCGGGTTTCTATATCCACTTCCCCGCGTTCAGCAACTTCATGGGCATCGCGCGCGGCGCTCACATGTTCTTTGCATTCTTGATTATCATCAACTGCATCGTCCGTGTCATCTTGGCCTTCGTTCTCGAGTCGGCACCGACCGGTGGCACTCGTAAAGTCGAGAAGGATTACAAAGCATGGCTTCCGCAAAAGCAGAATCGCCATCAGCTTATTCCGTGGATCAAGTACTATCTCTTCATCAAGAAGGAGCACCCCTTGGGTGGCAAGTACGGAAATCCTCAGAAGCTTTCGTACCTTCTCATCCCGATTCTGATTCTTTTCATGGGATATACCGGTTTCTGCCTTTGGGAGCCGACTTCCACGATTGGCTTTTTCGCTGCGGGAACGGAACTCATGGGTGGCCTCATGGCCATGCGCATCATCCACTACTTCATGATGTGGGTGTTCATCTGCTTCACCATGATCCACGCATATCTTGCGAACATCGAGGGCTTTGCTCCTTCGAAGATGATCTTCGCTTGGAAAGAGCACGGTGGACTCGTCTACGACCCCGATAAGGGATGCATCGTCGGCGAAGACAACCTCGGTCAAGAAAAGCACTAAGCAAAACGCTATACAAAGCACTTAACACGCTTCCTGTTCGTATCAGCGGGTCCGAGCTTCAGCTCGGACCCGCTTTGCGTATAATGACAGGGGTCGAGAAGGAATAACACGTGGATCATGTGAAGGATGAGTACTATGAAAGACGGGTACTATGAACGATGAGCACATCGCGGTCATGTGCATCGGCAACTTGCTGCTACTGGACGAGGGCGTGGGTCCCGCTGTTGCGCGTATGTTGATCGATACCTTTGAATTCCCGGCAGGGGTGGATGTCCTCGACTCCGGCACTATGGGCATGAGCCTATTAGGCGAGTTCAGAGACTACGACTTCATCCTTACCGTCGATGCCGTCGATGGAACGGGCGAGGAGCCCGGAACGGTCTTCACCTTCCTTCCTGAAGACATGGCTGACAACATGGTGATGCACGGGGCACACGATACGCGTTTCATCGATGTCCTGCAGGCAAGTGCTCTGCTCGGTTTCGAGCCGGTTGGAGAATGCATCGGCGTTCAAATCGAGAATATGTCACCGGAGAATCTTGTAATCGGTCTGACGCCGAAGGTCGAGGCGGCATTACCGTTGGTTTGTGAGACAGTCTGCGCGAAGTTGTATGCGCGTGGAGTGCGCGGCATCATCAGGAAGGATACGGGTGTCCAGGTCGGGCCCGGCTCGTATTCTACGGCCTGATCCGATCGCCTTTCGGTGGCGCAATCGTTGTTGTCGTGTCGATCATGTCGAGCTCTATTGTGCGGTTTGTAAGCACTAAAGCACCAAGACAAATACATAGTCCGAGAAGGACTGCGAGAATCACCCTCCGGAACTTGTTTCTTACGGCATCTGGATGACCTTTTATGTGCCCGGCATTCGCCTTCATCGAATGCGCGAGGACGCCATTCCCCAAATATGCCTCCGCTTCATCAAGTAACTCGAAAAACTTCGATGGCGTTTGGAAACGGTTAAGATAATCGGGCGCGAGAGTGTATTGTAGAATTTTGTTGCAGATATTCAAGAGGTCGTCGTTGTCGGCGAATTCCCCGCTTTTCTCGAAGGTGGGAATAGTACCGACAAGGTGTGCGGCCAAGACCTCTCGTGAAGTACTGCCGCTGTAAGCGCGTTTTCCTGCGCACATCTCGTAGAAAACGGCGCCGAGGGAATATATGTCACTGCGCATGTCTACGCGGGAGGAGTCCTGTATCTGCTCGGGTGATACATAATGGATGCTTCCTAAAAACATCGTATCCAATTCGCTTCGCACGTGAATCGGTGTCTTCGCTATCCCCAAATCGATAAGTTTCGTGCACCCGGTGTCCGTGAGCAGGATATTGGATGGCTTGATGTCGCGGTGAGCCGTGACGCGTCCATCGAGGTAGAGGTGGTTGAGTGCGCTCAAAACATCGCGCGTGATAGCGAGTGAGCGGGCTACCGGCAGTTTGTCGACGTGTTCGAGTTCTTTGGATAGGGATCTACCCACTATGTTCTCCATCACGATAAAGGGTGACTCGTGCCAAAAGCCGACAGCATATCCGTACACGAGATACGGGCTGCAGAGTCGGCACAGCAACTCGGCTTCGCGGAGGAAGCGCTCGCGTGAAACCGTATCGTGCGCAAGGGACGATGCGAGGAGTTTTACGGCGACATGCCCCTTCCCGCTCTCTGCAAGGAATAGCTCAGACGTCCCTCCGAGTCCGAGTGATGCACGAATGAGGTAGGATGCGCCTGTGAAATTGACGGTGGCGCCTATGAAAGCATCCGCATCTTCGCCGGCCATAACATCTGCTTGAGTGATCTCACCCATACTCCTCCTTATGATTTCCGCGTCTTTGCGCCACCGACCTTGACTTCACCCGCATAGGCTATCACACTGATGCAACCCCTTGAGCCCGCTGTAGTCGGGAAGGGTCCTTACATGGTACAGAGTCGCAAAAATCATTCAGATTCCGTCAAGAAGTCATCATTCGAAAAGCGTTCAGACTGTAGACCGACCGGTCTATCTCCCATGGACGGGCAGTCCAAAAACACAAGGAAGAAGATCGTGCTGATCTGCTTGGTGATCGCTACCGTCCTTGCGTTCGCGATAACGTTCGCCTATGCACTCGGTTCCGGTGAACCCGCTGTAGCAACGGCCGACGAAGAGCGAACGGTCGAGGAAGGGCAGGCGAAGAAGGAAGACGCTTCGAATAGAGCATATATCTCGGATGTGATACAGGAACAGCTTGCGAAGGCGCAGGCTGCGAAGGAGCAAGCCCAATCGGACTCAAATGTAATCGCAGTGCAAGATCAAGAGGAGACCGATGCATTCGCGATCTGGGCTCGTGGTCGTTTCGCGGTTACCGATCTCTCCGGTGATAAGCTCTTTTTCGAGGTGGACCCCGAGGAGGATTACACGGGCATATGGACATCGCTCGGTGTCGGCGGAGGTCTTGTGGTCAAAGGGGCGAGTGAGCTCTCGGACGTGACTGCAAGCGGGTCGATCACGACGAAGAGGGCTCTTATCGCGACGGACATCTCTTCCGTGCAGGCGATATTCGGGAATCTACAATCGAGTGAGGCAACGTTCGACGATGTCGTGATGGTGAAATCCGATGCCGGGTCATTGACCGCCAAGGCAGCTGTTATCGAATCGCTTGTTGCTACCGATGCTTCAGCTCAAAAATTCGAGGTTAAGACGGTGGGTGTCGAATCTCTTATCGCCGATTCGATCTCGACGGAAGACCTTATCGCGAATAGTGCCGACCTCGAAACGCTGTTCTGCCCCCTCGCCTGCATCGACGATTTGGAAGCGGGTGTTTTGTCGGCGAAGGATCTCGATGTGGAAAATCTCGTGGCAGGGCATGTATCGGCGCAGACTGTGTCCG
>JAAXUU010000404.1 GCA_013335845.1 Actinomycetota bacterium | reverse complement strand
GTCCAAGGAAATCGATTTCCTCCATACCCACTTGCTCAATATCATCGCCGACGCGATCGCCCACCCCGAGAAGAAACTCTACGAGATCGATTTGCTCTCACCGGATGAATATAAGAACGTCACCGTGGAGTTCAATGGATCCGTTGGCGACGAAGGGCATCGCAACGAAAAACACCACAGCCTCCTTTCACTTTGGGAGGAGCGCGTATCTGAAACGCCGGATGCGCAGGCGTTGATCTTCCACAACAACAGGCTCAGCGTGCGCGAGCTCGACAAACGCAGTACGGCGCTGGCACAGCGCCTCATATCCCTGGGGATACAAGCGGACGAAGCAGTGGCCCTCATGTTGCCACGGAGTGATTCCTATGTCGTGGCTATGCTCGGCATCCTGAAATCCGGCGGAGCCTTCCTGCCCGTCGACCTTGCGTGGCCGCAGGAACGCATCGATTACATGCTTGCGGACTGTTCGGTCCGCTTCGCGGTCTGCGAACAGCCCTCCCGCGTACCCCAAGGAGTCCAGGTCGTCGATTGGCGTGCATTAAACACACGCGCAGCCCTCCCTGAAGTATCCCCCGATTCCCTCGCCTATCTCATCTATACATCAGGTTCGACCGGCCAACCAAAGGGAGTCATGATCGAGCACCATTCGATCGCCCACTTCGCACACGTCATGCGGGAGCTCTGGAATGGCCAACAGGAAGGCAGGATGCTCTGTGCAGGTCCGACCTCATTCGACCTAAACGTCATGGAAATCGTCATCGGCTTGCTTGGCAACAGCACCTTGGTGATCGCGGACGAAGACTGCGCGAACTTCCCTAAACAGCTGTGTGCACTTATCCGCGAGCACAACATCAACAAGATGATGGTCACACCCGGCCGAATGGAACTTCTGCTCGGCTCCCCGGAAGGTGAAACCGTATTGCGCGGATTCGAGAAGATCGGCTTGGGCGCGGATGTCCTTACGCCCTCTCTTCTCGCACGTGTCCAAGCCCACACCAACGCTCAGATCGTCAATTACTACGGTCCTACTGAAGTGACCATTTGCGCGACCTGTTGTGATGTCACCGATGTCCGCGAGGCGAATATCGGTCGACCCTTACCCGGTGTGCAGGCATACATATTGGATAGCCATCTCAACCCCGCCCCAATCGGAGTACCCGGCGAACTCTACGTCGGCGGCAAAGGGCTTGCCCGCGGCTATGTCGGCAAGGAGGAGTTGACGCGATCGCGTTTCATCCCTTCACCTTTCATCCCGGGCGAAACGCTCTATCGAACAGGTGATCTGTGCCGCTGGTATCCACGTGGAGAGATACTGTTCCTCGGCCGGATCGACCAACAAGTCAAAATACGCGGATATCGTATCGAGCTCGGTGAGATCGAGAACAAACTCCTCGAAATCGAAGGCGTGCAATCCTGCGCCGTCATCTGCCGAGAAGATATCGAAGACAGGAAATCGCTGTGCGCCTATGTGGTGGGAGAGAACCTGCCCTCGGCCTCGAAAATCAAAGCATTGCTCTCGAAGGATCTACCCTCCTACATGGTCCCTTCGTATTTCGTGGCGCTTCCTCTGTTGCCGCTCACCTCGAACGATAAGCTGGACAAGAAATCACTACCTGCACCCCAGGATGCCGAAGGCTTACTCCGAGAGGAGTTCGAGCCCCCGATAACCGATACGGAAGAAGGTCTCGCACTCATCTGGGAAACTATTCTGGGAATCGGGGAAGTAGGACGAAACGGCAACTTCTTCGACCTTGGCGGCGACT
>JAAXUU010000162.1 GCA_013335845.1 Actinomycetota bacterium | reverse complement strand
CCTGTTCCTGATAGGTGAAAGCCTGCATGATCTCCTCAGGCGTGTGGTGATGGTGGTGCTGGTGATAGTGAACCACTTTCCTGTTCGTAGACATCTCGACCCCTTTCCAGGTCGTTGCAGATGTCCAACATCGTGGGTCACATCACATTCGCCATTCTTCGGCAAAATAAAAAGCAGGTAGATGGAGTAAATATACCCATCTACCTGCATAATCTCTGGTCGGGTTGACAGGATTTGAACCTGCGACCCCTTGACCCCCAGTCAAGTGCGCTACCAAACTGCGCCACAACCCGTAAACACAAGAACCAATAATAACTGAAGCGAGTGAAAATACAAGCGATAATTCGGTGTATCAATCAGATTGGCACGCCACGTCCAGTATACGGTTCGCTATAGCGGTCTTACTCATCACGTCGAGCTCCTGTACACCGTCTTTCGATACTAACCAAACCTTGTTTGTGTCGGCACCGAATCCTAAACCCGGCATGGAGACATCGTTCGCTACGATGAGATCGGCGTTCTTTGCAGCGAGCTTATTCTTAGCAGCTTCAAGGACGTTTTCCGTCTCGGCAGCGAAACCTACGACGAAGGTATCCTTCTTGTGTGCTGCGAGCGTTTTCAAGATATCGGGATTGGGTACAAGTTCTATCATTGGTGCGCCCTGATCTTTCTTGATCTTCTCGGCTGCCACATGCGCGGGCTTGAAGTCGGCAACCGCCGCTGTGAAGATGGCGATGTCGGCATCTTCGAAGGGAGTGCGGCATGCGTCGAGCATTTCTTCAGCAGTCTGAACGTGGATAACGGTTACTCCCAAGGGGTCTGGAAGCGCAACGGGACCGCTTACAAGCGTCACCTGGGCATTTCGTCCAGCTGCTGCTTTGGCAAGCGCATACCCCATCTTCCCGCTACTATGGTTTCCAAGAAAGCGGACGGGATCCAAGGGCTCATAGGTTGGACCGGCGGTCACAAGAACTTTCTTTCCCTCAAAATCTGATGACCGTACGAGCGCTTCAAGCGCACGAGCGACGATTTCCTCGACGTCTGCGAGTTTTCCTTCGCCTTCATCACCACAGGCTAAACGTCCTGCAACCGGATCGACGAATTCGACACCCCGCGCTCGTAGTGTGGTGATGTTTTCCCGCGTCGCTTCGGCTCGCCACATCGCGACATTCATTGCCGGAGCAATCAGAAGCGGTGCTGTGGTAGCGAGTGCTGTGGTCGTCAGGAGATCATCGGCCGTACCATGTGCCAGCTTCGATATCACATTGGCGGTCGCGGGGGCTACAAGGAAAAGGTCCGCTTCTTTTGCGAGCGAGATATGATGTATAGGGTCTCCCGGAGCATCGAAGAGAGAAACCGCTACCGGCTCACGTGTAAGACCCTTGAAAGTCGCCGGTCCGACGAAATGCGTCGCATTCGAAGTCATTACAACTTTCACGCGCACACCGGCTTTTTGCAAGCCCCGTATGATCTCACAAGCTTTATAGGCAGCTATGCAACCTGTGACTCCAAGCAGTACTGTCTTTTGTTCCATGGCTATAATCGCTCCTTATAGTAATAGCGTGTACTTATTGTACACGCTATTACCTGAACGGTTGATTCCATTGTATGCGTTTTAGGCGTAATTTGAAACTTCGACCTGGTGTTTAGATGAGTCCGAGCTTCGTTCCGGCTGCCTGGAAAGCCGCCAACGCTTTGTCGATGTCTTCCTTCGTGTGCGTAGCCATAATAGTCGTGCGCAGACGGTCCATGCCACGAGGAACAGCCGGGTGCACGATTGGACAGACGAAAATGCCGCTATCGAACAATTCACGCGTGAGGTCCATGGCGACGCCTTCGTCTCCGACAAGTACCGGTACGACACAGGTCGTCGAATCCATGGTATTCCAACCCTGAGCCTTGAGTCCTTCAGAGTAATACGCTGTGATCTCATGAAGCTTGGTTACGCGCTCCGGCTCATCTTCGATCACGCGGAAGGCCTCGGCAGCTGCGGCGGTCTGCGCCGGAGGAAGTGCGGCGGAGAAGATGAACGGACGCGAATAATGACGCATGTATTGGATGAGGTCGCGATCCCCTGCGAGGTAACCGCCGATTGAAGGAATGGCCTTCGACAACGTCCCCATCTTGAGATCGATCGCGCCGTACATATCGAAATGCTCCTCGATGCCGTGGCCTGTTTTACCAAGGGAGCCCACGGAATGTGCTTCATCGATCATCAAGCGTGCGTCGTACTTCTTGCATAATCTCGAAACTTCGGGAAGATCGACGACGTCGCCGTCCATAGAGAAGACCGAGTCGGCGATTACGAGGATCGTCTCGGCTTCGTCCTTCTCGCGAGCTTGAGATAGAAGCTTCTCAAGATGAGCCATGTCATTGTGACGATAGGTGCGCCACTTCGCACCGGAGAGCAAGGCGCCATCGACGATGGAGGCGTGGTCGAGCTTATCCATGATGATGAGGTCCTTAGGACCCGTGAGAGCCGTTACGATCGCGATGTTCGTCACATATCCGGATGCATAGACACAGGCGTCTTCACGATGGGCATATGCAGCGATAGTAGCTTCCATTTCTTCGTGGAGCAGAGTCGTACCCGTAAGAAGGCGTACCCCTCCGGCTCCCGCACCATATTCATCGATTGCGGCTTTTGCAGCTTCATTGATGCGTGGGTGACCTATGAGACCGAGATATGAGTACGAGGCAAGCTGGATCATCTCACGCCCATCAGCCATCATAACGGTATGGTTTGTCGGACCTACTGTCGGCTGAAGATAAAAATAGCGGTTGTCATCAACCAATTTCTGCTGACGGATCGTATACTCGTCCACCATCTTAGTGATACCGTCAGAGAGAGCTTGGGTCATTGGTTCCTCCTCGTTTTCAACTGCGTTAAGCGAAACTCGATATTTGTGTACAAAACTGTTTACAGCATAACGTAGTGACCGAGAATTGGCTACCGGAAAATCATGCAAGGCATTAAATATCGGAGCGCAACGTATGCAAACGTCAGGCTCCGATTTGGTGTGATCGATATTGGCACGTTCGATATCAGCGGGGTCGATTTTAGGGGAAGAGATTTTACGGATTCGATTATCGGCGATAGCGCAATCGGGCAATCGGTGACTCCCAAATGCATACCTCGGTAAGTTTTACGTTCTCGGGAAGTTTTCCGCTCAGTTCATCGTAAACAAGGCGCGCCATATTCTCGGCTGTCGAATTCATATCCTTGAACATATCGAGATCGTTTAGATACGCGTGGTCGAAAATCGCCAAGATATGAGCAAGGTCATCCTTCAGGGTCTTGAAATCATAGAGAATCCCAACACTGTCGAGCATTGTACCTTCAACGGAAACCTCGACCTCCCACGTGTGTCCATGGAGATTCTTACATTGCCCAGGGTAACCGATAAGCGCGTGTGCTGCATCGAAATGGTCTTTTACGGTGAGTTCATACATACCGCCCGCTGAGGGCTCTAAGGATGTTTGCATCGTTGTCTCCTCGGTTTGTCGGGTCGTTATGCTTGCCGGGGTTTCTGCTACCAGGATTGGCTCAGGATTTGTGACAGCGGGCGCGGAGGCCAAGTCGAACAATGATTGTTTGACTGTCGGTTTGCGTAAAAACTCCCCCACCGTCCCACGAATATCCAGCGCCTCGTTCGCCAAAGCATCGGCCTCCGAATTATCAGAGCGATACACATGATTGATCGTAGCTTTATCGAAAGTACCTATGAGGATTTTCGCCTGAGCGTATAGAGGTTTCAAACCCTCGTTTTTAACGCGATACACACCCGTGAGTTGGTTTACCATGAGCTCGCTGTCAGCCAGGATCTCAAGCTCATTGACTCCTGCACCACGGGCATTCTCGAGACCCCAGACAAGAGCAGTGTATTCTGCGACATTATTCGTCGTTTCACCAATGTAACTTCCACCGCGATAATAGTCCCCGGAATCAACCTTCAGAGTGAATCCGACAGCCGCAGGACCCGGATTTCCGCGGGATGCACCGTCGCATTGAAGTATTCCCTTCCTCATATTCTGCTCCTCTTTGCAGTCATAGCAATCGTCCTAGAGTTCTTTACGCACGACAAGAAGTCGATTACATGCCGGGCACGTACCTATGGTCGGACCTTTTCGAATTCTGAGCCACTCACCCTCATGGAATTCGACGTTGCAGACTGAACAATGTTTGCCGATGAGTTCACCTGCCCCGATTCCTCCCTTTGAAGCACGGAGTTTCTCATAACGCGTGAGGAGGTCTTCGGGAAGCTCCAAAGCAAGTTCGTTACGCTTGGTTTGCGTTTTGGCGATTTCCTCTTGGATCTGCGTGACAATCGCGCGATATGTACTTGTCAAAGTTTCTTCTTGAGCGGCGAATTTAGCTTGCGTTTCCGTAACCTGTTTCTCAACCTCTTCAATTTTCTCGAGGCGATCATACAGGTTGGAAATCTCGAATCCGATTCTTTCCTGACGTTTGACACCGCCCTCCATGTCTTTAGAAAGACCCGCGACGACTCGATAATCCGTTGTTTCGTCCAATTGG
>JAAXUU010000161.1 GCA_013335845.1 Actinomycetota bacterium | reverse complement strand
AGAGTTTATCTTCGAAGATATTGACGGTGCCGAAGGGTCGGACCCTCGCTTGGTCACCATCGATCGTGGCCAGATAATAGGTGTTGCACTTTTTAAGAAAATCGAATACTTCTTGCACCTTCGTACTCCTTTTCATGTCGTTATGTACGGTAAAGAGCATTGTAGCACTCGGATGCCGTATGCAAAAAACAGTGCTGCGCCTCAAGTCACCAACACGTGAAGGAAGGGCTCGAAAGCCCTTCCCGGTCATTCCGCTTAAAGTTTATTGGTTACTAGTTCATTTGTTGGCAAGTCGTTTCTAGTGTATACCTGCATGAATCGCTTGAAGCGACTTCACTCCCGAGCCCTTCGCCGAGCCGACCTGTCTGATGCCCAACGCTGTGGCGTGCGCAGCAGCCATGGTGGTCACGTACGGGATTTTCCCTTTGATAGCCGCTTTACGTATCGCACTCCCATCCTCACTGGGACTTGTGCCCGCGGAAGGAGTATTCACCACGAGATCGATTTCTCCATTCGCAAGTGCATCCAGGATGTTGGGGCGCCCCTCCTTCAACTTCAGGATCTTCTTCGCAGGCAGCCCTGCCGCTAAGATGACGTTGTAGGTACCTCCGGTTGCAACGATATCGAAGCCGGCAGCTATGAAATCCCGGGCTAGTTGCGGCAGTTCGTCTTTATCGCGATCGCTCACACTCATAAGAACGGTACCGGAAAGCGGGAGCGCGGTTTGAGTGGCTTCCTGTGCTTTGAAAAACGCCTCACCAAACGTATCGGCCAGTCCGAGAACTTCGCCCGTCGACCGCATCTCAGGTCCTAGCACGGGATCCACTTCGGGGAACATATTGAAGGGAAAGACCGCCTCCTTGACGCCGCAGTGAGAGTACACGCTCTCTTTCAAATCTCCCACAGGTGAAGGACGACCCGTAAGATGTCCGGTGATTACATCCGTGGCGATCTGCACCATCTGGATACCGCAGACTTTGGATACGAGCGGCACGGTGCGCGAAGCACGCGGATTCGCCTCCAGCACATAGACCGTATCGTCCTCGATCGCATACTGCATATTCATAAGGCCACAGACGTGCATGGCCTCCGCTATCTTCTTCGTGTACTCCTTGATAGTAGCCAGATGTTCTTCCGAGATATTCTGGGACGGCAGTATGCAGGCTGAGTCGCCCGAGTGGATACCGGCGAGCTCGATATGCTCCATGACGGCCGGTACGAATGCATGGGTACCGTCGCAAATGGCGTCGGCTTCACACTCCAGCGCATGCTGGAGGAAACGATCGACGAGTATGGGTCGGTCGGGCGTAACACCCACAGCCGCTTCCATGTAAGCGATCAGGTTGGCATCGTCATAGACCACTTCCATGCCACGACCACCCAACACATAACTTGGGCGCACCATGACGGGATAGCCGATCCGATGCGCGATATCGAGAGCATCGTAAACCGTCACGGCCATACCGGCTTCGGGCATCGGGATGCCGAGGGACTCCATGATTTCGCGGAACCGATCGCGGTCCTCGGCAAGGTCGATGATCTCGGGGCTTGTGCCGAGGATATTCACGCCGGCACGCTCGAGTTCACTTGCCAAGTTCAACGGTGTCTGACCGCCGAATTGCGCGATGACACCAAGCGGCTTCTCCTTGGCATAGATACTCAGGACATCCTCTGCGGTGAGGGGCTCGAAGTAGAGCTTATCCGATGTATCGTAATCAGTGGAGACGGTTTCCGGATTACAGTTCACGATGATGGTCTCGAACCCGAGTTTCTTGAGAGCGAGAGCCGCATGCACGCAGCAATAATCGAACTCGATCCCCTGGCCGATGCGGTTGGGGCCGCCGCCTAGGATCATGATCTTGCGAAAGTCGGAAGCGACGGAGTGATCAGGCGCGTTGTATGTTGAGTAGTAATATGCGCTGTCCACGGTGGAACTCACATGCACGCCCTCCCAAGCCTCCGTGATGCCGGCGACTTCGCGAGCTGAACGGATATCGACTTCGGGGCATCTGAGCAGCTGTGAAAGATAGCGGTCCGAGAAACCATCCTTCTTCGCGGCGCTAAGCATGTCCAGAGGCAATTTCGTGCCGGGATTGACCGCCGCGAAGGCGAGGATGCGCTCCTCCTCTTCCACCAATTCCTTCATCTGCTCGATGAAATAGTGCTTGATCTTCGTGAGCTCGAAGAGCTCCTCGACCGAAGCTCCCTTTCGCAGCGCTTCATACATGACGAACTGACGCTGTGAAGTGGGATACGCCAGCAAGAGGAGTAGCTCTTCCTTGGTTTTATCGTTGAAGTCATTGGCAAAACCCAAACCGTAGCGACTCTGTTCGAGCGAGCGGATGGCTTTCTGGAACGCCTCTTTGTACGTCTTCCCGATGCTCATGACCTCACCGACTGCGCGCATCTGGGTGCCCAGTTTATCCTCTACACCCTTGAACTTCTCGAAGGCCCAACGAGCGAACTTGATGACGATGTAGTCTCCATCGGGAACGTATCTGTCGAGTGTTCCGTACTTGCCGCAGGGAATCTCGTCGAGATTGAGTCCGGCTGCCAACATAGCTGAGATGAGGGCGATGGGGAAACCGGTAGCCTTGGAGGCCAGCGCAGAAGAGCGCGAAGTGCGCGGGTTGATCTCGATGATGACATCGCGGTCGGTCACGGGGTCGTGTGCCCATTGCACGTTCGTGCCGCCTACAACCTGCACAGCCTCGACGATTCGGTAGGATTTCTCCTGCAAGCGTTTCTGGACTTCCTCGGATATGGTGAGCATGGGTGCCGAGCAGAACGAATCACCGGTATGTACGCCCATAGGGTCGATGTTCTCGATGAAGCAGACGGTGATGAGATTCCCTTTCGCGTCGCGTACGACCTCAAGTTCGAGCTCCTCCCACCCGAGCACGGACTCCTCGACCAGCACTTCACCGACAGGCGAAGCCTGCAGACCACGGGCCACCACGGTACGAAGCTCATCGACATTGTAGACGAGACCACCGCCTGTTCCGCCCATCGTATAGGCAGGACGCAGCACGCAGGGGTATCCGAGACGCTCGGCAATGGCCACGGCATCTTCAGCCGTGTAGGCCACTTCGCTCTTAGCCATATCGATGCCGAGAGCCTCCATGGTGTTCTTGAACTCCATGCGGTCTTCTCCGCGTTCTATGGCATCGATCTGGACACCGATGACTTTCACGCCGTACTTTTCGAGAATACCGGTCTTGGAAAGTTCACTCGCCAAGTTGAGCGCGGATTGGCCACCCAGATTAGGCAGCAAGGCATCGGGGCGTTCGGCCGCGATGATCTGCTCGAGGCGGGTCGCATTCAGGGGCTCGATATACGTGACATCAGCCATCTCGGGGTCCGTCATAATGGTTGCGGGATTCGAATTCACAAGCACTATCCGGTATCCGAGCGCCCTGAGCGCCTTACATGCCTGGGTGCCGGAATAATCGAACTCACACGCCTGCCCGATGATTATGGGACCCGACCCTATGATAAGTACTGTGTGGATATCGGTCCGCTTGCCCATATAGTCCTCCAATAGTTTTATGGCGATACACCCGACGGTCGCTCGGCAGAATGTTTCGCGCTTGTTTCGTCGGCCTGATTATATACGTTCGAGATGCATGCGAGAAGTGCCTAGGATCCCACGAAGAACGAAGTCGCTACTGGTAGCGAACTATGTCAGGTGATAGTATTCTAGGCATTGATACCGATCGGAAGGATGTCTATGAAGGTCTTAGTGCTCACCTCCAAAGAGAGGATTATGAAGTTCTCCGATCTCTCGATCATTCCCGATGATTGGGAGGTAAGATACCTCGGCGTCAGCAATGACAACCAAAAGATACTCGAAGTCGGTCGCGACGCAGATTTCATCTTCGCCGACGCGATTCAAAAGATCGACCGTGAGCTGATAAACGCCATGCCGAATCTCAAACTCATTCAGTCCGAGGGCGTCGCATACAACAGCTTCGATGTAGAGGCTGCGACGAAGCGGGGAATTGCTGTCTGCAATCAGAAAGCCGCGAACGCAGAGGGAGTTGCAGAGGCTGCGATCCTGCTCATGCTTGCGGTGCTCAGGAGGGTCATCGAAGGCAACGATATGGTGAAAGCCGGTAAGCAGATCGAGGCTAAGGGATCATTCATCATGGACGGCATCACCGAGTTGTCCGCCTGCCGCGTGGGACTGGTCGGCCTTGGTGCGATCGCCGTTCAAACCGCTTTGCGTCTGGCTCCATTCGGTGCGAACGTTAGTTACTGGAATCGTACGCGAAAACCGGAGCTCGAGGATGAGCTCGGCATCGACTACATGGAGCTCGATGAGCTTCTGGCCTCCTGCGATATCATTAGCCTGCACGTCGCCGTTACACCCGAGACGGCGAACATGATCGATGCGAACGCTATCGCGAAGATGAAAGACGGAGCGATTCTGATCAATACCGCACGGGGTGACCTAGTCGACCAAGAAGCACTTGCAGCAGCGTTGGAATCAGGAAAGGTTTACGGGGCTGGGCTTGACACACTTACACCGGAGCCTGTTTT
>JAAXUU010000403.1 GCA_013335845.1 Actinomycetota bacterium | reverse complement strand
CGTGGTCGAGATACGCCTCGGGAGACTCCCACTTGAAGTCGGGGTTCATCGCTTTCCCGAAGTGGATGAACATCTCGAGGTCCGACTTGCATTCTCCGACATCCATAGCCTTGTTGATAGCACCTACGATACCCATCTGGCACCCTTGGTTGGTCATGACCATTCCGTTATGCTCAGCCCACGTGGAGAGGGGTAAGACGATGTCCGCCAGAGCCATGACGGTCGGGGTCATGAACGTTTCCTTGGCGACGACGAAATCCAGCTTGCGCATAGCATCGTGCCAACGCTTCGGCTGGGCGGAACATGTCGGGGCCAAGAGGTTCGAGCTGTCGAGCCATGCCATCTTGATAGCATACGGCTTAGCGGTTTCCAGAGTTTCCAACGTAAGGTCCGGATGCGTGGTGTTCAAGAGGACCGGGAGGATGGGATACTCTTTCCACCCTATCGTCTTGTCGGTTAGTTCTTTAGGCAGGGGCGCTTCCGCGTTCATATCGAACTGCATCTGCACACCGACGACCGTTCCGCCGGGCTCGTCAAGACATCCCGTCACAGCGCAAAGACCGATCATAGCCTGGACGAGTTGGCAACCATTGGGGTTCTGGTCCGTCGCAACGCCGATAAGCATGCTCCAGTGCTTTCCGTCACCTTTGAAACCGAGCTTGCGCGCGCATGTGATGATCTCTTCTTCGGTGAGGCCGCAAGCTTCTGCAGCGAAGGCAGGTGTGTACTCCTGCACGCGCTCTTTGAGCTCTTCGTAGCCATAGCACCATTTCTCGATGAAGTCCTCATCGATAAGTCCTTCGTTGATAACGACGTTGAGAAGCGCGAGGACGAGAGCGGTGTCGGTATTCGGCCTTAATTGGAGGACCTGGTCGGCACGCGTCGCAAGCCAGTGCATACGTGGATCGACCACGATGAGTTTGCTTCCGCGCTTCATCAGTTCGATGAGGGCATGTCCCCAAAGACCGTCGGGGTTGGATTTCAAAGGTTCTTTTCCGAGCATGAACACATATTCCGGTGCAACGAAGTCGGGATCGTTCCAGAATTTAGGTGAACCTCCGCCGAAGTCGAGCTCGAGATACGCACTACCCAAAAGCATGGTCATAGCGGTTTGACGCGGTCCCATGCAGGACCAACCGCTTTGAGCATAACAATGGTTGGGAGTTCCGAGGACCTGTGAAGTGAAGGCGAATGCATAGCGAACAGCTTCGCGACCCGTACCGGAGAATACGATGATCGACTCGGCCCCGAAATCCTTCTTGATCCGGTCGACGTTCTCGATGATCATATCGGTCGCTTCGTCCCAGGAAATCCTCTCCCAAGCATCCTGCCCGCGCTTCGAGCGGTCGCGCTTCATGGGGTGTGTAAGACGATCCGGGTGATAGATGTACTCTTTGAGCGCGAGACATCTCGGGCAGAGACGACCCAGTGTGAGAGGGTGTTCAGGGTCGCCTTCGACCTTAACGAGCTCGCCATCCTTCACGAAGAGTTTGATGCCGCATCCTACAGCATGGCAACCCGGAGGTGACCAAGCGCAGGTCCTCGTGATGGTGGTTCCGTCTTCGAGTACTTCTTGCATCGGTGTAGCGTCATCGTTGTAGAAAAATGCCATAACACGTACCCCTTTCTCTTTCCTATGACCTTGGCCATTTCCTTCCTTCACGCGAGGAATCATTCTCACGTGTCATTCCTTTATGTATCGGCGCGGCAGAATCCACGGATACAATCCGATTCTGCCGACCTAACTAGGCTGACACGCATACGGTAG
>JAAXUU010000014.1 GCA_013335845.1 Actinomycetota bacterium | reverse complement strand
ATGGAGTCTGTCATTTTCGCGAAAAAACTGATCGGCAGGGAGTTGGGAAAGAAATTCCACACCTAATGCGTGGTTTAAGTGGTTTTGAGTGGTTACGAATGGTTTCAAGTAAGCGCGTTAACGTACCATACGCGCCACTTACACTTCTTTTCAAATTTTTCTGTGATTTATGCCCTGTTTTCTGTTGGAAATATCCGTTTCGGCATATATACTTGATTTCGTGTGCAGAATAAGCTGCACCAGGATGTTGCTGGCCCCCGGACATGTTCTGTTTTTAGTAGCGTTTGATATCTTCCTACTATTTTGCGACGACCATGCATAAGGGGCCCCATTTGAAAGGGGTCCACCTTTGAGCGAGATTAAGAATTCTTCTATTATTCAATTAGCGGATTTTACCGACGAAGAGATGAATGCTCTCATCGACGGTACGATTACGGATTTTGATGAAGGAGATCTTGTCACAGGAACCGTTGTAAAAATCGAGCGCGATGAAATCCTGCTCGATATCGGCTTTAAATCCGAAGGAGTTATACCTGCCCGCGAACTTTCGATTCGCAAAGATGCAGATCCTTCGGAAATCGTTTCTCTGAACGAGAGAATCGAAGCCTTGGTTCTCCAGAAAGAGGACAAAGACGGTCGTCTCATTCTATCCAAGAAGCGTGCAGAGTATGAACGTGCTTGGATTCAGGTCGAGGAGAAATTCAACGCCGGGGAAAATGTCGTTGGTGAAGTCATCGAAATCGTCAAGGGCGGTCTCATCCTCGATATCGGCCTTCGCGGCTTCTTGCCTGCTTCTCTCGTCGATCTTCGCCGCGTGAAAGATCTCGATATGTACATGAACACCACCATCGAGGCTCGCGTTATCGAAATGGATCGCAATCGCAATAATGTCGTTCTTTCTCGTCGTGTCGTCCTTGAAGAAGGTCGCAAGAATGAGCGTGCAGAGATTCTTGAGAATCTTGTCAAAGGTATGCGTCTTAAGGGTACCGTTTCTTCGATCGTCGACTTCGGTGCTTTCGTCGACCTCGGCGGTATCGATGGACTTGTCCACATCTCCGAGCTTTCTTGGGGCCATGTGAATCACCCGAGTGAGGTCGTCAAAGTCGGCGACGTCGTAGAGGTTGAGGTATTGGAAGTCGATATGAGCCGCGAGCGTATCTCTCTCGGTTTGAAGCAGACGCAGGAAGATCCGTGGCGTCAGCTTGTTAAGAATTATCCCGTCGGTGCTATCATCGAAGGTAAAATCACCAAACTCGTTCCCTTCGGCGTATTCGTCGAACTTGGCGATGGCATCGAGGGTCTCGTACACATTTCAGAAATGGCTAAAGGCCATGTCGAAATGCCGAGCCAAGTCACCAGCGTAGGCGAGACGACCCACGTCAAGGTCATGGACATCGATCTCGACCGTCGTCGCATCTCTCTTTCGATGAAGGCCGCCGCTGAGACCTTGGGTATCGAAATCCCCGTAGCAGAACTTGAGCCGAGCCAGGCCAAGAAGGTTGCCGAGAAGGCCGCAGCGGATGCTGCTAAGAAGACCGCCGCCAAGGAAACCGCTACTGACGAAGTTGCAGCCGATGAGGTTGTCGAAGAGGCCGTCGAGGTTGAGGCTTCTGTAGAAGAGGCTCCTGCTGAGGAAGCCCCCGCAGAGGAAGCTCCTGCTGCCGAGTAGTTTCACGCACATTGATTTCTTTCGGGGCTGCCGTAGGGCAGCCCCGTCTATTTTCCAAGAGGAGGTTGTATGCGCGATTGTATGGTCGGCATGAGCGGTGGGGTCGATAGCTCCGTCGCCGCTTTGCTTCTGCAACGACAAGGACTTGATGTTTGCGGAGCTACATTACGCCTCTTCTCGAATGAGGATATCCACCTCGATGACACACATACCTGCTGTTCTCTCGATGACGTGGAAGACGCAGCGCGCGTTGCCCGCAAGTTGGGAATCGAACACTATACTTTCAATTTTCGAGACAAGTTCTATACGGAAGTGATCGATCGCTTCGTCGGATCCTACAAAGAGGGATCGACCCCGAATCCCTGCATCGACTGCAATCGTTTCGTGAAATTCCCCTTACTCCTGAATCGAGCAAGGGAACTCGAGTATTCGCATATCGCGACAGGGCATTATGCCCGCATCGGATATGATGAGGGCACCGGACGGTTCACGCTTTCTAAAGCCAGAGATGCCACGAAAGACCAGAGCTATATGCTGTACGTGCTCTCGCAGGATATTCTAGCCCACACCTATTTGCCACTTGGAGACTATACCAAAGTAGAAGTCCGGGAGATTGCCGAGGAAGCGGGGCTCGCAAACGCACGCAAACCGGAAAGCCAGGACATCTGCTTCATCAAAGAGGGCGACTACGTTGCCTTTCTCGAAGAATATGCAGATGTGAAACCGGTCCCGGGCGATATCATCAACACTTCCGGACTTGTCTGTGGGCGGCATGAAGGACTCCATCGTTATACGATCGGTCAACGCAAGGGGATAGGTGTAGCGGCCGAGAAACCTTATTACGTGGTTGCAAAGGATTATGCGCGGAACGCTTTGATCATCGGTGATACAAGCGATTTGGGTAGACCTGATTGCCAAGTTGCAGGGGTGAACTGGGTGTCGATAGAGAAGCCGACAAAGCCCCTCCGTGTTCTTGTGAAAACCCGCTATCGGCAAGTGGCTGTGCCGGCGATGGTCGATGCTCAAGATGAGGGCGTCCATGTGATGTTCGATGAGCCTATGGCTGCCATCGCTTCGGGGCAAGCCTGTGTCCTCTATGATGGGGACCTCGTACTCGGCGGTGGAACGATTCTCTAGCGCGTGCAGCAAGGCGGGCACGTGCGGAGGTGTTGGATTGCACACATGTGCTGGGTTCAGGCTCATCTGTGACTCGGTAGGGTCGAATTACTCGATCGAAATGTGGTTGAAAACTGTAATCCCAAGTGCAGTGCCTGCCGCATGGTAGAATTCGACTCCGAGAATACCGTTAGGGGGCACGTAATGTATACCGTGATGATCACCGGGGGTATAGGGAGTGGGAAGTCGACTGCGCTCGCCTTTTTGCGAAGTCGTGGTGCGGCGGTCCTCTCTCTCGATGCGATTTCCCGTGAATTGTTAACCGGTTCCTCGGCTATGAAAGATGAGATAGTAAGAGCTTTCGGCGAGGATGTACTGGGAGAAGAGGGCGACATCGAGCCTGCTCGTCTCGCGAAGATCGCATTCGCGACGCAGGAATCGGCTCAACTACTCGATTCCATAACGTTTCCCTACATCATCGAAGCGGCGAACACCTACATCCTTAACGTGCATTGCACTCCCACGACCAAGGCCCCCTTGCTTGCGGTCGAGGTTCCTCTCCTCGCAGAGGCGCCGGAGCTGGCAAGCTTGGCTGACGAGGTCATAAGCATCTCGGCACCCGAGGGCGAACGTATCGTACGCGCTGTGGAGCGCGGCGGTGAGACCGAGGATATCATGGCTCGTATCGCCTTGCAGGCGACTGATGCCGATAGGGAGAAGATCGCCCATACGGTCATAGAGAATACCGGCACTCCCGAGGAGTTCGAGGAGAAGCTCGCCGCGTGGTGGGATATGCGCGAAGCTGCAGGCTGGAGGCGATGAGTGGACGCATGGCAAAAAGGCGGAAACATAATGTGCGATACAAACGATCGGACTCGTTCTTAGTCTGGTACCGTTCGATACCGCTTGCTTTGATCGTACTGCTCGTTCTCGCTACGGTGGTGAGCATCAAAGGCCCACATACGGTAAAAGCCGTCTACTATCCTCTCGAATACACTCAGGAAATCGCCGAATCAAGTGCCCGTCATGAGGTGAATCCGTACTGGGTCTGCGCTCTGATCGAATCGGAATCGGCATGGGATAGTGATGTGATGTCCGATGCCGGCGCCATCGGCTTGATGCAACTTCTACCGGAAACCGCGAAAGACCTTGCGGATTGGGGTATTGTCGATGCAAGCAGATATCCTCCGGAGAATTTGAAGGACCCCGCAGTAAATATCGAATATGGAACAGCTTACATACGATACCTCGTAGAGCGCTATCATGAGATGGAGCCCGCTGTCGCCGCGTATAATGCCGGGCTCGGCAATGTGGATGAGTGGTTGGAAAGCGGAGAAGATATCAGGGATACGATTGATTTTCCGGAAACCGCTACGTACCTTCTCCGCGTCGTTCGAGCGAAAGAATTATACGAGGAACTGTACCCCGATGCATTCTAGGAGTCTTCTTGTCTAAGTTCAAAGTCGTTTCACCCTACGAGCCTGCCGGCGATCAACCGCAGGCAATCGAACAACTCGTTGAAGGTATCGACGCCGGACTTCGTTACCAGACGCTGCTGGGCGTTACCGGTAGTGGGAAGACGTTCACGATGGCGAAGACGATCGAGCGTGTTCAGAAACCGACGCTCGTCATGGCTCCCAATAAAACGCTTGCCGCCCAACTCGCCTCCGAGTTCAAAGACTTGTTCCCAGACAATGCCGTCGTTTATTTCGTTTCCTATTACGATTACTACCAACCGGAAGCCTACGTTCCTACCACCGATACCTTCATTGAAAAGGACTCGAGCATCAACGAAGAGGTCGAGAAGTTACGGCATGCAGCGACGGCCGCTCTGCTTTCTCGCCGTGATGTCATCGTCGTCGCAAGCGTCTCCTGCATTTACGGAATCGGTTCGCCTGAAGATTATGCCGGCATGGCTGTGTTCGTCGATAAAAAGGTGCCGCTCGATCGCGATAAACTCATCTATGGTCTTATCGATATACAGTACGATCGTAACGATTACGACATGACGCGGGGAACGTTTCGGGTGCGCGGTGACGTCGTCGATATATTCCCACCCTATTCCGACCACCCCATACGCGTAGAGTTCTTCGGTGATGAAGTAGAGGGCATTTACGAGGTGAGCCAAGTGACCGGAGAGGTGTTGGCATCCTACGACACCGTACCGATCTGGCCGGCGTCGCACTATGTCACGGCCCGTCCGAAAATCGAAAAAGCCCTCGAAACCATTCAGGAGGAGCTTACCCAACGTCTAAGCGAGTTGCGGGCGGACGGAAAACTACTCGAGGCCCAGCGCCTTGAGATGCGCACGAATTACGATCTTGAGATGCTCGAGACAATGGGTTCCTGCTCGGGTGTCGAGAATTATTCGCGTCATCTGGATGGACGGAAACCCGGTGAGCCACCGTTTACGCTCATCGACTATTTCCCTAAGGATTTCCTCTGTATCATCGACGAAAGCCATGTCACAGTCCCTCAGATTCGCGGTATGCATGAGGGGGACCGTTCGCGTAAGACGACCTTGGTTGAGTTTGGATTTCGTCTCCCTTCGGCTCTTGACAACCGTCCACTGCGTTTCGACGAATATGAGCAGCGTGTACCGCAGTTCGTGTATGTATCGGCAACGCCCGGCGACTATGAGGAACGTGTCAGCGAGGCCAAAGTCGAACAGATCATCCGACCAACCGGTCTGCTCGACCCTGAAATCGTGATTCGGCCGAGCAAAGGGCAAATCGATGACCTTCTAAACGAGATTGAAAAGCGCGTCGAAAGACGCGAGCGCGTCTTGGTCACGACGCTCACGAAGAAGATGGCCGAAGACCTTACCGATTTCTTCCTGGACTCGGGGATAAAAGCGCGTTATATGCACAGCGATATCGCAACTCTTGAGCGTGTCGAGATCCTGCGTTCGCTGCGACTCGGTGAGTTCGACGTCTTGGTGGGTATCAACCTCTTACGTGAAGGCCTCGACCTTCCCGAAGTATCGCTCGTCGCCATCCTCGATGCCGATAAGGAAGGTTTTTTGCGTAACCATCGTTCCCTAATCCAAACCATCGGCCGTGCGGCCCGCAATGTGTCAGGCCAGGTGATCATGTATGCCGATAAGATCACCGGGTCGATAAGCACCGCGGTGGGTGAAACGGATCGTCGTCGCGCGATTCAGAAGGCGTATAACGAAGAACATGGCATAGAGCCCCAGACGATTCGCAAAGCGATATCCGATATCATGCAGTACATGCAGAGCGATGATGATATGGGGTCATCGGTCGATCGCGTGAACGAAGAACTTGCAGGTTTCGCACGGGATGAAGTGCTACGCATTATCGCGAATCTCGAAGAAGAGATGGCAGAGGCTTCTTCGAAGCTCGACTTCGAGAGTGCTGCTCGGATTCGCGATCGTGTAGTGGCGTTACGGGCGAAAGTGGAACATAGCAGTGAGGACGATGCACTGAAGCGACTGAAATCAACGGCGCGAAAAGGCAGCACCTATGGGAGACATCGTAAACACTGATTTACCGACGGAAGCCGTACTCGAGCACATTTTTCGGGCAGGTATCGACGCACTCCCCACAAAGGACACAGTCTGTGGACGCGATTTCTCCGGACTTCACGGCGCCTTCGACATCGATGCTCATGGAACATACCTTCGTGCATTTCTTGCATTCGATGCAGTTCGAAGGATTCGTCTTGATTCTCAATTGCGGTATGTGCAGCAACCTGCCCAATGTGTAACCCCCCAAGAGGAAGGGTGACATCCAACAAATGGAATGGCATGCCCCTCTTCTTCCAATCAGGATCGTCAGTCCGAAGAAGATGAAAAGCACGAGGTAATAGGTGATGAATTTCAAGGGTTCATCGACCGATATGACGTTCTCGGTGAGATGAAGGGGATCGATGCCTTTAATCCCACCCGCCAGAACGAATCCTGCGAGCAACAGCGAAAACCAAACAGCGAATATCGAATAACGCACCATTTTCAATTTCCGAACCGGAACGGGCTTATCGTTGATGGTCATTCCTAACTCGCTGATACCCGCGATAGGGCAGAGCCATCCACACCACGCACGACTGAAAAAAATTCCGGAAATGAAGAGGAGCAGAAAGAAGATCAGACTCCCGGAGACGATTCCTTTGAACGCCCCGTCGACCGAGACATAGGGCGAAAAGTAATTCAACGTGAGCGGGAAGAGGAATAGGGCTATGAAGATGATGACGCGACGGGTTTTTTGTCTCATTTTGCATCCCTCTGATCTGTATATGTAGTGCTGCTTGCTTTCATTCCGCGGCATCGGGATGATTGAAAGACCGGAATAACTATACCATGTATATCGGTGAACCTCTGAGTAAGCTCGAGGAAATGAGCACTGTTTGGTCACGGTCCAAATATCGAGTACAGGGGGAGCGCGGAGACATCAACGGTACTCCTTCAATACCCTACGCGCATTGAGTGTTATCCACTTCGAAGGCGCCCCTTTCTTCTCTATGTCGACGAGCATTTTCCCGTTGTATGAATTCTCCATATTCCAATAACCCTCTTCCAAGCGTTTATTGACCACCTGTTCTATGGCGTCTTTCAACCGGCTATCGTGTATATGCAGATCCGCGAATATCGTGAGCAATTCCAAGGCATCTGTCTGATACATGAGGGGGAACCCGAATTTGAGCCATCCCGGTTTTGGTATGTTCGCCAAGTTATGACTGCTTTTATAGATATGGTGCTTGAGGAAGTACTCGGAGAATTCGAGGAGTTTGCTTGCTACGGCGTCGTCACGTTTATCCTGTGGAATCGACGCTAACGCCTTGAACGCTTTCGCGACACCCATATGGCAGGAATGACGCCCCCAACATCCGGTTGAATATCGTTTATGGATCTCACCTGATGGTAGCTCCTCGATGCCATCATCTGCGCGTTGATACGTACAGATCCACTCGATAGCCTTCTGAATTCTCTCGTCGTCCAGATATCCGAGTCTGATGAGCGAATAGACCATATTTCCCGTTAAGCAGGGGATGACCCCTCCTGTGAGCCCAGTATGTGACTGGGCGCTCTCCTTGTGCGAGAAAGCACCGCATTCCGGATTCCTCGAATGGCTCAGTATGAATTCACATGCCTTTGCAATCCGATTATCCGCTGGATCGGCTGCCAACTCCGCGAGTACCAACAACGTCCATGATGCACCTGTATATTTGTCGAGATAGAATCTATTCGGTGTTCCCCATGAGCCGTCGTCGTTCTGTCTGGCAAGGATCTCCGGTACGACTCCCTTGTCCATAATGGATTTCCTGACTTTCAAGACAATCGGGTCGTTTTCGGCGTTGCCCAACAGCGTGGTCAGTGTCGAATATCTGACAGACGGGTTATCTTCTTGGAGCAACCACTCGATGATGATATCCGACATCGTATCAACCTCCTATCGGCTTGCCTGTGGGACACCGCTCGTGTTTCCACACAACGTTGTGAATAGCGATGCGATGCCTAGATTGTATACTCATTTTCGTCGGTATCAAACGAATTCACGGTACGTTTTTACTCAATATATATGCTCTGGGTTTCAGGTGATGATCCTTGGTGTTGCTTCGAATCACACTTATACTGGATAGGTCAGGTTTTTTATGGGAGTCGCGGCGGAAGGGTGTGGGATATGGGCGATCTTTCGGTTCTACCGAATATCGGTCCGAAAATCGAGGCTCAACTTCTTGAAGTCGGTATCACGACGCCGGCGGAACTCATCGACGTGGGCAGCCAAGAAGCTTGGCTGCGGATAAAGGCGATCGACGACTCCGCCTGCATCAATAGACTCTATGCTTTGGAGGGTGCAATTCAGGGTATTTCCGACCGCAGTCTGCCTTCCGATGTGAAATCCGAGCTGAAGAGTTTCTACAATGAGAACAAGTGACGTTTGGTATCGAAGGAAGAACAGTATACTTTCGTACATCGGAATGAAGAAGAGGTCCCATGTTCGCTGACTGTCATATCCATATGGTTTTGGACGGCGCGAATTTCAGGGAGGCGATAGCTCGCCACAGCCCCTCTCCTCGAGAAGATATTCTTCGCAGTCAGTTGGAGTCGTATCGGGACAACGGAATAACGTACCTTCGCGATGGCGGTGACAACTGCGGTGCGGCGGAGCTGGTCCGTCACTTTGCTCCGGAATACGGTATCGATTACGCCTCGCCAGTGTTCCCCATCTACCGTGAGGGTAATTACGGGTCATTCATCGGGCGAGCTTTCAGCTCCATCACCGAATACAGGAAACTCGTCGCCGAGGTAGGGGATAGAGGCGGGGATTTCATCAAACTCATGCTCTCGGGAATCATGGACTTCGATCATTACGGCGAAATCACCGGTTTCGCCCTAGACCCGCGCGAGATGCGCGAACTCGTCGATATCGCCCACAGCGAAGGCTTCGCGGTTATGGCCCATGTCAACGGGTGCCGAGCACTACAGGATGCAGTAGAAGCGGGTGTGGACAGTATCGAGCATGGTTACTTCTCGGACGCAGAATCCCAAGCGTGTCTCGCTCAATCAGATACAGTGTGGGTACCCACGTTCGCACCCATCTGTAACCTGTTCGGATCCGAGAAATCCCCCGATGAATCCCTTAGGAGGATAGCGGATGGACAATCCCAGGCTGTGCGGAACGTCGTCGCTTTGGGAGGCACAGTCGCATTGGGTAGCGATGCCGGCGCGTACTTCGTTCACCATGTGCAGGGAACCTTTGATGAGTATGCGTTGATCAAAGCGGCACTAGGTGAACAGACGGATGCGGTTCTATCCCACGGGGAGCTTGTGATACGCGAGCGTTTCCGTAAAAGCGATCGTTCGACCGCTTTTACGGAGTAACCTGACAAGTGTTCTACCGGGGAGCTTTCCCGTCGGGGACTTACAGATCCTCGATACCCGTGATTATATAGGTTGTGCCCTCGAAGGTCGCATTGAGACTTGCCTCGGTAACGTTTGCATCGGCATCTAATACAGCAGTGCTTTTTTCGAGGTCGACGACCACATCCTTGACCCCATCTACTTCCTCAAGATACTCTTTGACGTGATTTACGCAATGCTGGCAGCTCATGCCGGTTATCGTCAATCGTTTCTTCATTGTTGTTTCTCCTTATCCTAGTACTACTTGAATTCACTACGACTTGAATTTCGGGGTATACCTTCTCAAACGCAATGCGTTTGTAACCACGGAGACGGAACTCAAACTCATTGCGGCACCAGCGATCATGGGGTTCAAGAGTGGTCCGCCGAAGATGTAGAGGACGCCCATCGCGATGGGGATTCCAATCACGTTGTATGCGAATGCCCAGAACAGGTTCTGCTTGATGTTCCTTATCGTCGCTCTGCTCAGGTCGATCGCCAAGGGCACGTCACCGAGCTTGCTGTGCATCAAGACGATGTCGGCAGACTCGATAGCGACATCCGTGCCGGAGCCGATTGCGATTCCCACATCGGCCGTCGCGAGCGCAGGGGCATCGTTGATGCCATCGCCCACCATCGCAACGATCTTACCCTCACCCTTGAGGACCTCGACGCGGGAAGCCTTTTGTTCGGGTAGAACTTCGCTGAACACGCGATCGATTCCAACTCTGCGGGCGATTGCGTTCGCGGTCTGCTCGTTGTCACCTGTGACCATGGCCACTTCGATCCCCATGTTCTTCAGCGTCGCAATCGCATCACGGCTGTCTGCCTTTACGGTATCGGCCACAGCGATGATGCCGATAAGCCCAGCGTCCCACGCGACATACATAGGTGTCTTGCCTTCGTTGGCAAGCCGGTCGACTTGCGTAGCGACCTCGCGCAGTTCGATAGCGCTTTCGTCCATCATCTTGCGATTGCCTATCGATAACGTCTTGTCACGGTGAACGGCCTCGACGCCTTTACCGGGTATCGCCTTGAAATCGGTGAGTACTACGATCTCAATACCTCGTTTCGAACCTTCGTTCACAATCGCTTCACCCAAGGGGTGCTCGGATCCCTTCTCGGCGGAAGCGGCCACCTGAAAAAGGTCGTGTTCATTCCAACTTCCAAGTGGGATTATATCGGTGACCACGGGCTTGCCTTCGGTGATGGTGCCGGTCTTATCAAGCAGGATAGCGTTTATTTTATGGGCGGTTTCGAGCGCTTCGCCACTTTTTACCAATATACCGTACTCGGCACCTTTACCCGTTCCGACCATAATGGCCGTCGGAGTGGCGAGCCCGAGGGCGCAGGGACAGGCGATGACCATGACAGAGACGAAGATCATGAGCGCGAACTCCACGCTTTCCTTGCCTATAAGTAGCCAACCAAGTGCTCCCAACACTCCCAAGGCCATGACGACCGGTACGAAATAACCGGAAATCGTGTCCGCCAGTTTGGCGATCGGAGCCTTCGACCCCTGTGCGTTCTCGACCAGTCGGATTATCTGTGCAAGCGTCGTATCCTGGCCGACCTTAGTCGCCTTGAAATGGATGAAACCATTGTTGTTGATCGACGCGCCGATAACTTCATCACCCACCTGTTTTTCAACAGGGATGCTCTCTCCGGTAATCATCGACTCATCGACCGAGGTCGCACCCATGAGTACCGTGCCATCTACGGGGAAGCTTTCTCCGGGCTTCACAATGACGGTATCTCCAACTCGTACGTTTAAGATATCGACGATGACTTCCGCACCGTCACGCAAGACGGTTGCCTGCTTCGGTGCGAGCTCTATCAGCTTCTTGATCGCCTCGGAGGTCTTACCCTTTGCGCGTTCTTCAAGGCTTTTGCCAAGCGTGATCAACGTGAGAACGACGGCAGCTGACTCGAAGTACAACGAATGCACGAAGTGCACTTCACCCGTAGAGATCATGAAGAGGGCGAACAAGCCGTAAAGGAATGCTGAGCCCGTTCCAACCGCTATGAGCGAGTCCATATTCGGGTGCAGCCTGATGAGGTTCTTCAATCCTCCGATGAAAAATCGGCGACCCATGACCATGACTGGAATCGTAAGCGCAAGCTGGACAAGCGCATACGTCATCGGGTTCATCATCGGGTCGATGATCGAAGGTAGCGGTGCACCTATCATATATCCCATAGATAGGTAGAGAAGAACGACCGTCAGCAAAGCACTGTAGACAAATCGTCGCAGAAGTATCCTTTGCTGATCCTCCTTATGGGCTTGTTTCTCCTCGAATGCATCGCCGACTTCCTCGACGCGAGGGAGTATTGCATGGTATCCGGCTTTATCCACGGCTGCGACAATCGTATCCAAGCTCACGGTTCGCTCATCGTATGTGATGGATAGTTTCTCTGTGGTGAGATTAACGTTCGCCGTTTCGATACCGGGGACCTTGCGCACAGCACGTTCGACAGCGGCAGAGCAAGCCGCACAGGTCATTCCTTGTATGTCAATCGTTTCGTTCTTCATGGTTGCTCCCGATGTTCGGTCTATTAGATCTTTCGGATAGCACGCTATTCTCTACGTGCAGGTGGCAGGTGCACTGACCAGGAGTGCAGGTACAGGGGATCTTCTCGGTGACTTCTTTTTCCCGAAGCTGGGCGATGAGGTCATCTCGATGTCCTTCGGTGAGCACACTCTTGTCGACTAGGTAGCTAAGCAGGTTCGGTACATTACGCTTGCAAATCTGGCCTAACAAGGTATCGATTTCCACCATAAGGCTCTCGGGTTCAGTTGTGTCCGTGCTGTATACGTATCGTTTTCCGTCGGATTCTGCGCTTAGATACCCTTTTTTCACAAGCCGCCCGATTAATGTCTTGCTTGTGGCGGGCTTCCACCCCATCTTCTTTTCCAACACATCGATGATGACCTTGCTATAGCAGGATTTGTTAGCCCAGACGACGCGCATGACTTCCCATTCCGCATCCGAGATATTGTTCCTGTCCGCGACTCTTGGCATCGTTTCACCTCCGTAAGGTTACAAGTGTAAACGCAAATAGTTTACAACCG
>JAAXUU010000160.1 GCA_013335845.1 Actinomycetota bacterium | reverse complement strand
ATTTATGCTCGTTGGAGTTCGTATTCTCATGCGATCGAGGAATTTCGTGCCATTGCCCTTGGCGTAATAATAGCATTCCCCGCGAGGCTGCTCGAGACGTGAAGACACCTCAACGCCCGCCCCGGGGTTACCTTTGGGTTTGACGTAGATCTCACCATCCGGGATCTTCGAAACCATCTCGTCGATGATGTCGATCGATTGGAATACCTCGTGCAAGCGGACATCGACTCGGGCGAAGCAGTCGCCGTCCGTGCTCAGGATCGGTTCGAATGCGGCAAGATCACCGTATCCACCTTGTCCGAGCATGCGGATGTCGTTGGCGACGTTCGATCCACGTGCAAAAGGACCGACCATGCTCAGGGCACGGGCTTGTTCCTCGCTGATATAACCCACGCCGCGTAGACGGCTGGCAACGCTTGCGTCCTTCAAGAATGCACCGATGATCTGCGAATACTCTTCTCGAACTATTTCGAGAATTTGCACGATTCCGCGCAGATCCTCGTTCGAGATGTCGTGCAGGACTCCGCCTACATTGCATGCAGAGAAGATAACGCGACCTCCCGTGGTCCTTTCGAAGATATCGAGTACTCTCTCGCGGATACGCCAGCATTGCATGAAGAGGTTCTCATAACCGAAACCGTCAGCCGCGAGACCAAGCCAGAGTATGTGGCTGTGGATACGTGAAAGTTCGTGCCAGATCACACGAAGGTATTCGGCGCGTTTGGGAATCTCGATCTCCATCAGAGATTCGATAGTCTGCGAGTAGCCGAGGCTATGTCCGAATGCGCAGATACCGCATATACGCTCGGTCACGTAGACGAACTGCATGAAGTCCTTCTTCTCGACGAGCTTCTCAAGTCCACGATGAATGAACCCGATACGTGGTATGGCTTCCACAACCTTCTCGTCCTCCAAGACCAAGTCCAAATGGACCGGTTCGGGCAAAACGGGATGTTGGGGACCGAAGGGGATAACTGTCCTCTTTCCCATTATTCCTCTCCTCTTTCTTCTCTTGCTTGCTTTTCGACACCGTAGTTTTTGGCTGTTGCGTATTGGTCATCCGGTGTCGTTTCGGTTTTCATAGGAGCTTCGATCGAGACCTGGTAGAAGTTACCCCCGAAGTCTATCGCGATACCTTCGAAGTCTACTCCGAACAGATCATGTACCTCGTTCTCATAGAAGAATGCGGCAAGGAAGATGGAGCTGATAGAAGGAACGGTGATGCCTTCCCCTACTATGACATGGTAGTTTTCTGTGAATTCCTCATCCGTAGTGAATGAGTATGTCAGATCGACGGCATTATCCAAGGTCGATGCATGCAAGTTCATGAAGCGCGCATCGGTATCCTTCTTCGCTTGAGCGAGAGGTATGAGTTCATCGAGCGGAAGCGTTTTGAAATCCTGCGGGATCGTGTATGTCATAGCGTTCTCCTATTCTTCCGTCGAGGCGGTGATTTTGCCACGATTGGCGTCAAGGTCAGCGCGCTTCTTTTCCAATACCGCAAGACCCTTTACCACCGCATCGATGATGGCTTCGGGTCGGACCGCGCATCCGGGAGCATAGACATCGACGGGAATCGCCAGGTCGACGCCACCGAGTGTGTTATAGCACTCTCGGAAGATATTACCCGTTGTTGCGCAGACGCCGCAGGCGATGACGACCTTGGGCTCGAGCATCTGATCGTAGATCTGACGGATGACACTGACGTTCTGTTCGTTGACACTACCTGTAACCAGGAAGACGTCTGCGTGTTTTGGATTTCCCGTATTGATGATCCCGAAACGTTCGACGTCATAGAGAGGCGTGAGACACGCTAGGACCTCGATATCGCATCCGTTGCAGCTTGAGGCATCATAATGGATTATCCAAGGGGATTTGGATGTATACGACATAGTCACACCTCCTAAAATAGATTCATGATAAATGGAATGGTGGCGAGGTTGATAGCTCCGGCGACGAGTGCTATCCACCAACTCGAGGTAAGCATCGCCTGCCATTTGACACGGGCGAAGTTGTTATCGATGAAGATTTCAAGCAGATAGATGAGCAACGTGAGAACGATCGCCACCACGACGCCAATCCAGCTTCCCCACGCAAGGAACAATGCAACCCATCCTAGGAACAGTATGTTCTCATACCAATGGGACACCTCTACGATGGCAAGCGTTTTACCACTCATTTCCGTGGTGATACCCTTGACGATCTCTTGGTGTGCATGATGCGACATGGATAGATCGAAAGGAGATTTACGCAGCTTGATGGTGAGTATGTATACGAAGCCCAAAAATAGAAGCGGGAGGTAGCATACAACCGGGTTCGTCCCCGAAACGATGCCCGCTGTGTCGAATGTGCCGGTAACCATATAGAAACCGACCGCGACAAGCAGGACCATAGGTTCGTATGACATGACTTGAAGGATCTCACGAGAAGCACCGATCTCTGCATAGGGAGAACGAGAGCTGAAAGCCGCAACGATCAAGAAGAGTGTCGCGAGTGTGAGTATGAATACCACAAGTAAGAAGTTTCCGCCCGAGAAGAACAAACAACCGGCAGCGATGATGAAGATAAGGTACATGAAAATGTAGATACGTTCAACAGGGTTCGTCGATGCATCTTCTTTTGCGAGCAGTTTCCTGACATCGTAATACGGTTGAAGGAGTGGAGGCCCGACGCGGTGCTGCATACGGGCGGTTATCCGTCGGTCGACTCCTGCAAGAAGACAGCCCAGTACAGGTGCGAGAATTAGGAATACCAGGGCACCGACGATCTTTACCAAAAGTGTTGACGTCACCATTAGAAAACACCTCCAAAGACCACCGAGGCTAGGATCCCGATGACGAGTAAAACGATGCCGATCCAAACGGCGTAGTTGTCGATCTTATCCTCGCCGAACATTCCCTCGAGATACCAATTGCTCTGTGTTGCCTCTTGGGGTTTGGAGAAGGAATTCCTGAATGTACGGTCATCATCGTCCATTGCCACACCCGAAAGATAAATGGGGACATGTTTCTGGGCCATTTTACTTGGCAGAGCGATCAGGATGAGGACGACGAATACCGAGATTATGGCGACTAGCCAGAGGTTATCCTGAGAAAGCGCCGTAAACGATGAGGTCGATGAAGTCGCTGCGCATGAAATCGCAGTCCCCCATGCAGGTATCGCTTCCAGGTAAGGGACCACGATCTGCGACGAGATCACCGGGAAGAGGAAGCAGCCTCCGATGGCAAGGACGGCCATGGCAGAAATCGCAACCCACTCTGACGTATGGACCGTGCCTTCTATATCTTCCTTGTTAGCTGCATAGGCGGAAAGTTTACCTATCCACTTCGCCCAGAAGAAGAACGTAGCGGCCGACCCGAATGCCAGTAGGAATACCAACACGAGGTTTCCGGAATCTATGAAAGATTGAAGGGCGGCCCACTTCGAAATGAGCATTCCGAATGGTGCGATGAACATCAAGAGGATACCAAGCAACATGAAACGGGAAAGCCGCGGCATACGGACGAAGAGATAGTCCATGTCTTCGATATCCCTACTACCGATATGATGCTCCGCAGTTCCTACGCAGAGGAAGAGAAGCGATTTGGCTGTAGCATGGAATATCAGGAGGAAGATAGCCGCCCAGATAGCCTCGGGAGTGCCGACGCCTGCGCATGCAGTGATCAAGCCGAGATTCGCGATAGTCGAATACGCGAGAACGCGTTTCGCATTTCGCTGCGATATAGCCATAAAGGAACACAAGGTGAACGTGAAACCCCCGACGAGCATGATCATGATGCCCGGAGCGTTGAATCCAAGAGCGGGCGCAAGCTTGATGAGCAGGAACACACCGGCTTTCACCATCGTCGATGAGTGAAGAAGTGCGCTCGTCGGTGTGGGAGCTACCATGGCACCAAGCAGCCAACTATGGAACGGTAGCTGTGCTGCTTTCGTGATGGCTGCGAAACAAAGGAGTGCGATCGGAACCAAAGCTGCCGACCCGGACACGCCGATTTCTATGAGCTTATCGAGTTCGATACTACCTTGCTGCATGCCGATGAACACAAGGGCGATTGCGAAACCAAGGCCACCCATGAGGTTCATCGCAATCTGGCGGAACGAATTATCGATAGCTTCTTGTGTGCGGGTGTAGCCGATGAGTGCAAAGGAACAGACCGTCGTGACTTCCCAAGCAGTGAAGAGCCACATGAGATTGTTCGAGAACACCAAAGCGAACATAGCCGAAAGGAAAGCAAACAGAAGCGCGAAGAATATCGGGCTATTATCGGGCCTGTCTCGATGCTCATGGACGTAGTCGCGCATGTAACCTATCGAATAGAGACAGATTCCACTGCCGATGACACCGACGATGAGAGCCATGATAAGAGAGAGTGTATCAACGTACACATGTGTCTCGACGGCGATACCGTGTGCGATAGACAGTTCATACCATACAACTATCACCACCTGTATCACGGCAAGCACCACGGCAAGATACTTCTTATGTTTGACGCCCTTGCCGATGATATAGATAGCCAACAGTACATCAACTGCCAATGTGAGATAGCTG
>JAAXUU010000402.1 GCA_013335845.1 Actinomycetota bacterium | reverse complement strand
CGCTTCTCGAGATGAATAGGTTGTATACCAAAGATGAATATCGTGAACGTGTCGCCGCTGTGAGAGCGGCAGTACCACAGGTGACTCTGACGACCGATATCATCGCGGGGTTTCCCGGTGAATCCGATGAAGACTTCGAGGAGAGTTTCGAGTTCTGTCGCGAGATGCGTTTTTCCAAGCTGCATGTCTTTCGATATTCTCGTCGTCCCGGAACGCCCGCTGCATCTCGGGACGATCAAGTCCCTGCCCAGACGAGTGCGCATAGGGGCGTCCGACTTCGCGAACTGGGACACGAGATGCGCATTGTCGAGGCTCGATCGCGAGTGGGGACATCCGAACTCATACTCATCGAAGCGGGAGGGAAAGCGAAATCGGAGAGTTACTTCGATTGTCGCTTCACCGTACAGATACACGAAGACTCCCGGTTTCGTTGCGGTGCTCTCGTTTCGGCACAGATCGTCGCAGTAGAAGATGATGTGCTGATTTGCAAACCTACGTTTCAATGAACAGTGGATTCATGGTAGGATTGTTCCAGCTGGTACGCGTTTGCGTATTGATTGAAAGGGGATAGCCTATGGATTCAACCCAGGTTCGGCTCACACTGCCAAGCAACCTCGATGTAGCCCGCCTGCTGGGTCCCAACGATTCCATACTCCGTGCGATAGAAGCACGTTTCGATTCCACTATCGTGATCCGTGGCGATATGATACAGATCACGGGTGATGCAGACGAAGTCCAAGTCATCACATCTCTCCTCTCCGACCTCATCAAACTCGTCGAGCAAGGGCATGAGCCGGGATCCGACTCCATCGATCGGGCGATAGATGTCATCCGTGCAGGAGACTTCTCTCCATCAATACTTCGCGAAGATATATTGCTGACCTATCGTGGGAAGGCGATCCGCCCCAAAACGACCGGTCAAAAGCAGTACGTGGACGCGATCCGCAAGAATACGGTGACGTTCGGAATCGGACCTGCGGGAACCGGCAAGACCTACCTTGCGATGGCTATGGCCATCTCGGCATTGAAGCGAAAGGAAGTCGGGCGCATCTTGCTCACGCGTCCCGTCGTTGAAGCGGGGGAGTCTCTCGGCTACCTTCCGGGTACGATTGCCGAGAAGGTCGATCCGTATGTGCGTCCTCTTTATGATGCATTGTTCGATATGACCGACATGGAGAAAGGGAACCAACTTATCGAACAGGGCATCATCGAAATAGCACCCTTGGCCTTTATGCGCGGCCGCACTCTCAACGATAGCTTCATCATTCTCGACGAGGCACAGAACACGACCCCCGAGCAGATGAAGATGTTCTTGACGCGTCTGGGTTTCGGTTCGAAGATGGTCATCACGGGTGATATAACCCAACTCGATCTCCCTAAAGGTATTTCGGGTCTCAAAACCGTTCGTTCCATTCTCGAAGGCATACCTGACATCGCATTTTGTGACCTTACAGGGAAAGATGTCGTTCGCCATTCATTGGTTGCGCGTATCGTGGGAGCATATGATACTGCGCTCCAATCGAAATTGGATTTCGACGGGTCGGGTTCAGGTTCGAATGCGCGGAATAAATCGTAATGTTCTATGGGTGGATAGGTGATAGGTAGCGAAATGAACATCATAGTCGATATAGCGGAGGATATTCCCCAGTGGCCTGAGAGTAAGATTGTCGATCTTGCATTATTCGCACTGGAATATAATGACGTTCCTGATGATGTCGAGGTTTCGATCTCCTTGGTGAGTGATGAAGAGATCGCGTCCCTCAACGAAACG
>JAAXUU010000401.1 GCA_013335845.1 Actinomycetota bacterium | reverse complement strand
CCCGAAACGAGTGTGTACTCCACGGAGTAATAGAACTCCTCTTCGAATACGATGCAGAGTTCCTCTTTATGCGTCTGCTTCAGTCGGATGGTTTCGAGAACGTTCGTGCAGATGCTTTCCTGTTGATCGAAAGGTAAGGCAAGTGCGTCGAGGAGTTGGTCGAGCTTATCGGATTGTTTGGTGGGTGCACAGTTGATGAAACGCTCTTTGAATGCCCTGTTGAAATCAAGGATGTAGAGTTGTTCGTCGACGACGACGAAGCAGTCGGATATCTGGTTGATGACCGTTTGCATCGCGATCGGGACGACCTTGAGAAGACCGAAGCGAAATATACTGATCAGATACGACAGTACGGTGATGGTGAACGCCACCGGTGTCGAATAGATGGTGAAGCCGGGTACATTGAGTGTGTAGCAGACATTGACGACGGCAGGTATGAGACTGCCGACTACCGTGAGAATCGCCTGGATGCTCAAGATACCGGATGTCTTCACCGCGTAATAGGAAAGCATCAACATACCCACGAGCATGCAGACGTACGAATAGAATGTGTGGATATAGAAGTAGGGACCTACAACATATCCCCCCTCCGCCGAGTAGGAGAGATAGAAGAGATGATGATATTGGTTGGTGAAGACCATAACGATAGTTGTGATTGGAACTATCAGGAACAGAAAGAATCGTTTGTCGAATCCCTTGAAATCCTTGTTATATGCCATTCCGACGAATAAAAGGCAGATCGGTATGATGGCGATGCCGATGTACGTGAAATTGTCGACGAACACATAGCGTACGGGGTCGTCATGGAAGAAACCGGCGATTATGACCGATATATGCCAGACGAGCAATGCCGCGATGCTCGCGATGAAAAGAAAGTGGAGCGTGTTCTTTTCTCGGAAGGACACGACGTAGCCGAGCATAACTACCAAGATGATGCTCGTGATGAACAGTAGATAGATAGGCAGGGAACCTGCGATCATCGCTTCTCTCCGTTTCCTTGGAGAACGTAGGATAGATAGGGCGCAAGGTAGTTTGCATCGATTTCCGGCCAAGAGAGATCGTTCTTAGCCAAAAGCGCGAGTGTCCGGTGGGCTTTGGGCTGGGTAACAGGAGTCTGATTGTTCTCGGCCACATCTCGAACGACACCGAATAGCTGGGCGAAATCATCTTGGGCACGCACGACGACGTTCTGCGCGAACTTCTCAGGCGGAACCGCTTCCAGTCCATACCCACACTCTTCAAGCAAGGCGGCCATTTGAACCAAATCGAATTCATTGTTGTTCCAAAGGTGGAAGATACGTCCGCTCTCAACCGTAGACCCAAGGAGTCGCACCAATGCTTTAGCGCATAGGTCGACTGGTGTCATCTCACATGATATCCCCTCTTGTGCGGGATACTGGCCGAGTGAGATGAATGCGGTGAGGCGCATGGCGAAAGCATTCTTCCGAACGTCTTTCTGGAAGAAGCCGTCTTTCCAACGTCCCGCCAGATTGCCGACGCGGAATATCCGCGCGTCCAAACCTCCGCGCACTGCGTCGAGGACGAGTCCCTCGGCTAGGACCTTGCTGCGTGCATACTCGTTTTCGCTTACGTTCTGACCGATGTAGTAACTTGACTCATCGAACGTTTCGGCGCTCGAGCCGCTCACGCTGACGGTCGAGACATGGGCGAGCTTCGAACCGAGCGAGACGGCGAGATCGATGACATTCTGGGCGCTCCCGACATTTATGCGCTCGTAATCCTCGCGATGTCCCACGTGGTCGGTCCAGGCGGCACAG
>JAAXUU010000159.1 GCA_013335845.1 Actinomycetota bacterium | reverse complement strand
AATTCACGTTCGGCAGGTATTCTGTGATCCGTGAACATCCATCCGGTGATTGCTCCTTCGAGATTTCCCGTTCGTCTTTCTATAGTCAACGGTGTCGAGCAGAGGGTATCGACTTTTGCAAAAGGAAGATCGCGGAATATGGAGGCATTCAGAACGTCCAGAATTCTTTCTTGGCAGAAGAATTTGAATTCGTCGTACCATCCATTGTCTGCAATTTGCTTCACTAAGGCGTAGTCCATAAGGGTGCTGATTATGATGCCTGTCTTGCCGATGGGTGCAAGCGAGGGATCTCTGAGGCAGGGGACTGATAGCTCGTATGTAGTTAGAGAAAGATAGGTTTCAATCCACTCTTTGAGTTTCAACTTCCTCTCGAGGTTTGTCTGGTTCGTTTCCGACAGTAAGGTTTTCCAACTATCCTTACCGAGCTTTGAAAGACCTACTTTATGTGGTGTATAAAATGAATGGGCTCCGCAAATACGTTCGAAATAGCTACTATCCAAATCGGTGGATACATAGACCGTGAGCACCGAATCTCCACCATGGTTTTGCCGGATCAAATCATCTTGGTGCTTGATTGCTTCAAGGATCCGGTTGTCTCCGATAGACTCTCTGTCGATAGCTGCGTAGAGTGATTTCATATCTGCACACCAGATCAACTTACGATAAGAGAACGATCTGCCATCTTTTGAAGTGATCCGTTTCGCCGTAAGATCGATTCCGCAGATTTCCGTATTGGTTTGGATTTCGCCTTTCCCGTCTTCTATAAGATTCGTTATTTTCTTTGCTACGATACCCGTTCCACCGATAGGGTAGGAATAATCAAGGTATAACGAGAAATAACTTAATGCGAAATAGGTCGGTGTGTCTTTGAAAAAATGTTGCGTGATCATATCGATGAGTGATTGGTTATCAGTGAATCGTCGCAGGTATTCGTTTACGGGTAGTTTTAACCTCTGCGCTCTTCGAATATCGATCTGATACCTGAACAACCACGGCAGCAGTTCTTTAAAAAGATAGGTTGTATCACCTGCGATATCCACAAAGAGTGGGTTATCGATCCCGTAAATGACGTCCATATACTTCATGATCATTTTTATTTCATTCAATATCGCTTCGATAGAGCTTTGTTCGGCGGGAAATATCCTACACAGCATCTCTTGATACTCAGACAAACTTGATTTGGATTGAAGCCGCACCATCTCATGCTCGACGCCGATAGAAACAGGATTTCGGATAAGATCTAGTTCGATTCCCAGTTGCTTCAGCATGGGGAATACAATGCCCGAGTTTTCAAAAGCTCGTATACCGGCATCGAACGTGAAACCGTTACGTGTGAACGAGTGAACCAATCCACCTGTCACCTGGTTTTTCTCACAGACCAAAACGCGATGCCCGTAGTTACTTAGATATGCAGCGCTCGTAAGACCGGCGATACCCGCTCCGACTACTATAACGTCGAATACGTCATCCATTTCGAGGTTTCACCTCCATTTCAAACGCGAAGAAATTCGACAACGTCCTGTATAGCGACCGGAGCGCCGCGCCTTTCATTTTGGATGCAGCGTGCCTCGCAGTTAGAAAGCGAGAAATCTTCTCCATACTTCGCTGAGAAGCGATCGATGGCCTTCTTTGCGCCTGAGAAATTACCGACTGTGACTCTTCTCATAATGCCTCTGATATCTAAATCTACATCGGTCGAGCAACGGGGTTTTTCACAATATTGGCAAAGAGAGGCTTTGCGCATGATTCCTCGCGCATCTTCAGGATACCCTTTGAAAAGATCATCAGTTGTAAAGGGTTTGCGGACTATTTCCACATATGAAGGTAGCGTTTCGGAATATTCGAAAGGCTTCAGACCCACTTTTTTCAATATTGCATTGGCGGCGCTGATTCCTGATGTCGTCACCGTGGGGGTACCGGTCCCCATCACAGTCGATTCTCCGCAGCAATAGAGAGATGGCCAATCACTTTTTGTGTGCAACCTTCGGAACAAATGTTGACCGAGCATCTGCTTGGGTCCGGCGACGGCCCCATTATTCTTATTGGTGTAGCGTTCGATTGTCTTCGGGGTTGCGATTTCAATAGAACGAAGTGCAGCCCTGAACCCTGGGAACCGTCTTTCGAGTACCGCGGTCAGGCGAGCCTTCTCCTGTTCCTTTTTTCGGAGGTATTCCGATCCATCTATTGCGCTCCATGATTCAAAGCTCGGACCGATGGCTATGACGACATGGCAGTTTTCGTCGCATACCGTTCTGTCATCGATGCTGGTGATATAGACAGTTACTTCGCTTTCGTCGATTCTATCGGGATTACCCACTAACATTTCCACAGCGGCCGTGTCTTCCGGGATGGCGTGTTTGTCAACGCATGCATAGAGGACTACGCTTGGATAGGTTGGAATCTGCTCTCTTGCCCAAGCGATTCTTTCAGGTGATGAGCAGGATTCATCGACTAATGTACCGTACAGATTCCACACAGTGCCCGAATAGATAAGATTTCGCCCGAAGATCTTCTCCCCGGATTCGAGTTCGACACCTATTGCTGTTCGACCTTCAAAGAGAATCTTGATAACTTCTTGTTCAAGAAGCATATCCCCGTTGTTTTCTTCGATGACTTTCTCCAATTTCCCGGGCAGGAAAAGCGTGGACCCTGCAGGGTAATAACTACCTCCGACATGGTTGTCCACGAACATGATCGCTCCAAGAACAGCGGGTGACTCCTTGACGGTCGTGTAGCAATATGTCGAAGTCAATTTGTCGAAGAATTTGAATAATTCAGGGTCTTCAAAATATTTATCGAGGAGCGTATGCGTGCTCATATTCAAGTAACTGATAAATTTGATATAGGATAGAGGGTGATGTAAGAGCCCCTTTAATGAATGTCTGAAATCGGTCTCATCGGGAGTAGCATAAGCGGGGTTTTCCACCATAACATGGCGGTACATGGTTTCCAAATCTTTGTAAAACCGCCTGATGTTGTCTTTTTCTGACGGGAATACGTGTGACAGTTCATCGATGAACGTATCGATGTCAGCATGGAATTTAATTTTATGCTGCTTGAAATTCACGCAATAGAGAATCTCATGCTTGATTACTTGGATAGGTTCCTCGAGGCAGTTGAATACGAATCGGTGCGCATTGAAACCGTTTTCACCGAATCCAAAGAGCATGGTAGAGCCTTGGTCGAATACGACTCCATCTCTCTTGAATGCACCACATGAACCACCGGGATTATAGCTCTTATCGATAACGGCGACTTTCAAGCCCCTCTTTGCGAGTAGGCTACCAGCGGTTAATCCGGATAACCCTGCTCCGATTATCACGACGTCGTATTCCATCATGCTGTTTCCTTATCTGCTTGGATACAAGGCATTCGGTAATTGTATAGAGTAACGACTATGAAATTATTATAGTGATAACCGCAGGGAAATATAGGTATTTTCAGTTTGACGATGGGTTTTTGTAACAATGCGAGGCATCGATGCTATCGATGCTATCTATCTATACCAGGAGCTTTATATGAGAATAATCCAATGTCTTCACGAATTCTGTAGATTTTTTTCCATATTTATCAGCTACCAATGGATGGATCCCGGTTAGGATTCCGGCAATCGATGTAATGTAATCAATAAGATAATCAACAGGGACATCTATTACTTTTTTATAATAGCAATCTAAAATCTCACGACGAGCTCCACCATCGGTTATGCGAATCATCTGACGCTTCGTTTGTGATATCGGGATATTGAAATCCTTTGCATAGTTATCATATACAGCATCAATGAATGGGTATGCCATCATATAGTTCTGTTCAGCTAGATTGACTTCTCGATAGAAGCGCCAATTGTTTTCATCCCCAAGTATGATGTAGTAGTAGATTTTTGATGCATAGAAATGCATCAAAAAGCTATCCGGCTGTTCGGGTAGATTTTCTTGCAGAGAAGCATAGATACTTTCCAGAAACTCATTATATATAGTCTTTACGATTTCTTCTTTTTTACCGAAATAATAGGGGATAGCCGATAAAGACACGCCGGCCTCTTCTGTAATCATAGTAACCGTGCCGTTTTTATAACCGTGATTGTAAAATACTTTTTTCGCGGCTTCTACTATCTTACTTCTTGTCTCTATTCCCTTATGGTACATTTTATCTTGTTCCACTTGTTTCACTACCTTATCAGGATATTTGCGATACCCGAATTCTATAATATTTATCGTAAATTATTAGATTTACACGAATACTCCAATACTTTGAATCTGTGCCCGCTAGTTATTTTTCGGGGTGATTGCAACGCGCTTTTCTAATTCGATTTTGACTGCGCGCATTCGACGTTCATACCATACATATGTAATCAACATAAGCAGAGCTGTTACCGGAATCGCATAGCGAGGGGCATACCCAAAAGCAGAAGTCAACATAACGTAATCAAGCATGAGCACGATCGCAGCATTAACTCCAGTCAGCGCGCCGATAATGATCGAACGTGCTCTTGAAACATCCGATGGGTCACTTACCGCAGAAAACCTCATGCTGATAAGCCCTTTAGTATCCGCTTTGCGCGGAACAAGTCCCACGAACAGTAAATGCTCGACA
>JAAXUU010000158.1 GCA_013335845.1 Actinomycetota bacterium | reverse complement strand
CACGATGAATTGGCCGCTCTGGTAGGTCCCGATATTCCGATCACGCGAATGGACGCCGATACCACCAACACGAAAGGGGCCCATGAACGCCTACTCGGTGAGTTCGCGGCCGCCCCTACGGGGGTCTTGCTCGGAACCCAGATGATCGCGAAGGGACTCGACTATCCCGACGTCACCCTCGTCGGTGTCATCAATGCCGATACAAGCTTGAATCTACCTGATTTCCGTGCCCCCGAACGAACGTACCAGCTACTTGAGCAGGTAAGCGGTCGTGCCGGACGCGGGGATTTGCCGGGGCGTGTGGTCGTTCAGACCTATTGGGCCGATCATCCCGCCATCCAAGCTGCCGCTAAACACGACCGCACCTCATTCCTCAAGGCCGAATGTGCCATGCGCGAGAGTCTGTCGTATCCGCCCTTCGCGCGCTTGGCGAATGTCCTCGTCTGGGGACGTGACAAGGACGCGGTCGCACGAGAGGCACGTGCCCTCGGGGAAAGCATCGGTGCGTTGATCGAGTCCCGCGGGGACGCGTGGCAACTCCTCGGTCCGAGTCCATGCGTATTGTCACGACTACGAGGTGTATGGCGATGGCACCTTCTAATCAAAGCCCCCCTCGATGCGCATCTTGCAGCGGTTCTTGCGCCGGTATTCAAGGCGCGCAAAACAGTCGAGGGAATCAGTGCGGCGATCGATATCGATCCCTATAATCTGTTGTAGTGCGCCCGCGCGAATCGCAAACGCATCACACTCGAGTACGACAGATGGCATTTCGCCCAAAGGCGAGCTGCTCTTTGGGTGTCTGTCGTCGAACAATCGAGCATGCAGAGTGGCTGACATGGTAGAATCACCACTACGAAGAACCTTTGACACTAGGAGTTGGATACATGGATATTGTTCTTTCACCCGATCCACGCTTGCGCACGGTATGCGAGCCGGTCGATCCGAATGACAAATCCATAAAACGCATCGCCAAACAGATGGCGAAATTGATGTACAAGAATAACGGTTGCGGTCTCGCCGCTCCCCAAGTCGGGATACTCAAGCGCTTCGTCGTCATCGACTGCGATGTCGATGCAGAAGAGCGGAGCCCTATCTTTCTTATCAATCCCGAGATAGTCGACTGCGATGATACGAAGGTCATGGGCGACGAGGGTTGTCTCAGCGTTCCCGGGGTCGCTTTCCCCATCGAACGATTCGCGACGGTTACTGTTCGAGCTACCGGCCTCGAGGGTGAAGAGATCGTTTTGACGGGCGGAAACGACCTGCTCGGTCGCTGCCTGCAACACGAGCTCGACCATCTGGACGGAGTCACCATGTTCGAGCGCCTCGATCCGTTCGCGCGTATCGACGCTTTACGGGATTATCAAGAGGCCCTTGCACGAGGAGCGAAACCGGGGGACGTGGGAGGCGCTTGATGCGGATCGTCTTCATGGGTACGCCGGATTTCGCGGTACCCTCGTTACGTGCGCTTGTGCAACACCATGATGTACTTGCGGTCTACACGCCACCTGACGCTGCCTCCGGTAGGGGAAAAGAGCTCCATCCTTGCGCGGTGAAAGTGGCGGCGCTCGAATTGGGTATTCCGGTTCATACCCCGGCAGATTTCCGCAGTGAGGATGAGATCACCTATCTTTCCTCGCTTGCTCCCGACCTCATCGTTGTCGCGGCGTATGGCGTCATCCTCCCACATAACGTACTTGAAATCCCCATATACGGGTGCATAAACGTTCACGGGTCGATCCTTCCGCGCTGGCGCGGTGCTGCACCGATACAACGCGCCATACTCGCAGGCGATGAAGTCGCCGGTGTTTGCATCATGCGGATGGAGGAAGGTCTCGATACAGGTGATTATTGCCTTTGCGAAACGACCCCGATCGCCGGGAAGAGTACCGATGATCTGACCGCCGAGTTGGCGCTTCTCGGGGCTGATACTCTCTTGAAAGCATTGGAGGACCTCGAATCCGAGACGGTGGTTTGGACAGAGCAGGATGACTCCCAGGCGTCCTACGCCGAGAAGATCTCCAAGCGCGATGTTCTTCTTTCCCCGGAGTTGGACGCGGACAAGAACGTACTTCGCGTGCGTGCCTCCTCGACTACCGCCCCTTCTCGTGCGGTTGTGTGCGGCAAGATCGTAACGGTGCTTGCGGCGCATGTGGCGCAAGAAGCGGAGATTTCCGATACGCTCGATCCGGGTGAGGTTTCCTTGTCGGAGGCGCGTATAACACTCGGTTGTGCGGACGGAGCGTTCGTTATCGACGAAGTGAAGCCTGCAGGAAAAAATTCAATGACGGCGCAGGCGTGGATACGTGGCTTGCAAAACGCACCCTTGGAATGGAGTGAACTCGCATGAGCGAACCTACCCATCACGCAAGTCCCGCCCGGTTACTCGCTCTCCACGCGACGAATACGGTACGTGTTCGCAAAGCGTTCGCGAAAAGCATCATCGAGAATACGATCGATAAAGCGGAGGTGGCTGCGGAAGAGCGGGCGTTCGCAACGTTGCTCACGTACGGTGTCGTGTCCTGCAGCGGCACACTCGATGAGATCATCGACATGAATCTTCGTAGTCCGAAAGATATCCAGCCAGACGTACGGGATGCATTGCGTCTGAGCACCTATGAGCTCATATTCCTCAAGAAATCCTCGTATGCCTGCGTCGATCAGGGTGTCGAACTGGTACGCAGTTTCGCCCCGCAAGCGGCAGGTCTCGCAAACGCTGTATTGCGGAAAATCGCTCGGAGCGCTGCGGATTTCCCGTGGGGTGACACAGAGAAGGACATGGCTGCTCTCGCTCGTAAGTATGGCTATCCGTTATGGATGGTTGCCAGGATATTCAAGGAGCGAGGGCCGGAAGAATCGATGCGTTTTCTCGAAGCGACCGAGGAACCTGCTCCGATTTTCATCGGCGCCAACCCTTTCGCTGCTAGCGATCGGCAGGTCGAAGAGCTCCTCCTTTCGGCGGATCCTACCACGGTGCCCTATGGCGTACCCGGCTGTTTCCTTACCACCGAGAGCTCGCATGTCATCAAGAGCGATGCCTTGAAAAAAGGACGCGCCCTTGTCAGTGACGCAGCAGCGCAGGTAGTGGCTCGCATCTCCACCCCGGTCGGTGGCAAACCTTTCTTGGAGGTCGGAAGCGGGCGTGGTACCAAAACGATACTTCTGCAAGGAAACGCTTTCCGTGCGTACGGAGTCCCGGCACATATCTTCGCTCTCGATGTCCACGAATTCAAGCAAAGGATCCTGGAACAACGCATGGGCGCCTTCAATATCCCCATGGTCGAAGCAATCACCGGCGACGCGACGAAACTCGATGGGATTTCCGAGCTCCCGGCACTCTTCGCCGGTGCTCTTATCGATGCTCCCTGCAGTGGTCTGGGAACGCTACGCCGGCATCCCGAACAGCGTTGGCGTACGACGCAAGCCAATATTACAGCTCTTGCACAGCTCGGTACCACGTTGCTCTCCTCGGTGAGTGAGAGAATCGAGCCCGGTGGGTTCATCGTTTACTCGACATGCACGGTTATGCGCGAGGAGAACGAGGACGTAATCACGCGATTCCTTCAGTCCCCACAGGGGAGCGACTACTCGGTTGTTTCCCTTGAGGGTCAGCTTCCGAACGAGTTCGTCTCGTGCGTGACTCCCGAAGGCTATCTTCGTTCTATGCCTCAGAGGGGCGGCGCAGACGGCCACTTCGCGGCAAAACTCAGGCGCGCTGTCCGATGAGCTGGTAATTTGGTCGCTATGATAAAAGGAAACTCTCCTCTATACAAAGTAATGCTCGTCTGTGCGGCTCTGATATGGGGGGCGAGTTTCGTCATCCTCAAAGATACTCTCGATGTCATCCCCGTGAATTATCTGCTTACCATACGTTTCTCGGTGGCTGCGATTATCCTGGGCATCCTCTTCAGCGGCCGCATGCGCTTGCATGCGAACCGGTCGTATATGTGGAGGGGATTGTTGCTCGGTGGTTTTCTGTTCACCGCCTACTGGTTCCAGACCGTCGGGCTTACCGACACGACTCCGGGGAAGAATGCCTTCCTTACTGCAGCCTATGTCGTAGTGGTACCCTTTTTGTTTTGGGCGGTGACCAAGAAGGCTCCCGATGTCTTCAATGTCCTTGCTGCTCTGCTGTTGATCACCGGTGTCGGTTTCGTTTCCCTTTCAGGGGATCTCTCCATTCGATTCGGAGACTGGATGACGCTGGTCGCTGCTTGTTTCTATGCGGCGCACATCGTCGCTGTAGCGGTTTTCGCGCGCGGTCGTGATATTCTAGTGCTCACGGTGTATCAGTTCTTGGGGGCTGCCCTGCTCGCACTTGCTTTCGGATGCACGACAGAGGTGTTCCCCGGCGGAGATGCATGGACGCCTGGAGTTATACTGTCGATGCTTTATCTTGCGATACCGGCGACTTGCATCGCGCTGCTTTTCCAGAATATCGGTCAGGCGCATGTCAATCCCGCTGCGTCTTCGGTCTTGCTGTCACTCGAATCGGTCTTCGGTGTCTTATTCAGTGTCATCTTCTATGGAGAGGCGCTCACGTTTCGTCTTGTGGTCGGTTTCGCTCTGATCTTCCTCGCTGTGATAGTTAGCGATACGAAACTGTTCTTTC
>JAAXUU010000400.1 GCA_013335845.1 Actinomycetota bacterium | reverse complement strand
CGAGTGCCGTGGAAACAGATTGTAGCCGTATAGCCCCACGCGTACCACCCCTGAGACGCATTACCGTCCGTACCCCGTCTTTCGTTGCGAGACCGAACCAGACAGTGCCGACAGGTTTGTCCGGCGTCCCGCCATCGGGGCCGGCGATACCCGTTATCGCAATCGCGATATCGACATCGAGCCTGTCACGAGCGCCCGAAGCCATCTCAGAGGCCACCTGTGAACTCACTGCGCCCCAAGCGGAAAGAATCTCTCCCGAAACGCCCAACTGGGTCTCCTTCACGTCATTCGAATAACTGACTATTCCGCCTTTCACAACCTTGGATGATCCCGGGATCTCGGTAAGGGCTCCGACGGCAAGTCCTCCGGTGCAAGATTCGGCAGTGCCGATGGTAAGGCCCGCTTGATTCGCAAGGTCTAAAACGCACTGTGCGAGACTTACACCTTCTTCAGAGAAGATGTACTCCCCTAGAGCTTCGCGCAGGGCGTCGGCGGCTTGCGCGAGCGCGAGACCCCCCTTCGCGCCACCGAACAGAATCGCGTGCACTTCAACAGGGCTCGCCAGTACGGTGAACCCTATCTCAGGATAATCGGTCAATAGAGGCTGCACAGTGTGCTGTACTTCGGTTTCGGTCAATCCGAAGATCGAAAAATCAACATTGTGCGCCTGCTCGTTTGGAAGTGTTTTCGTGAATTCAGCCAGCAGGGGCATACATTCCTTGGGGGGGCCCGGCAACAAGAGAAGTTTTCCTGCGGGTGTCGAAGCGACTTGTCCGGGGGCGGTACCGGCGATGGCGTCGAGGAGCATAGCCCCTTCTAAAACGAGTGCCTGCGAGTAGATCTCCGACACGATTGCAGAATCCCCGTAACGTCGAGCATAGAATTGCAGGGATTGTTTGACGTTCTCGTTTTCGTAGAGGTCTAAACCGAGAGCAAGGCTCGCAGCATCACGTGTCACATCGTCATGTGTCGGGCCGAGTCCTCCCGTGGAAACGACAAGATCATAATGGGCACATACATCTTTGAATACTTCCGACAAGATGATCTTATCATCCCCGACGGAGATGACCTTCTGCACATCGAAGCCGAGCTTGGATAGTTCTCGTGCGATTGCCGGACCGTTGGTATCTGCACGAAGGCCCTCCACCAGCTCGGTACCGATGGTGATGATGGCGGCTGTTTGCATAATGGGAACCTGCTATTCTATCGAGTCTCCGAGGTCTTTCTTGCCACCCTTGTTCTCAAAAAGATGTAGTACATCATTCGCCTTCGCGAAGTAATCTATCATAGATATGATAGTGAGTACGACGGCTATGAGCATCACAGACCACGATGCGATATTGAACCAATACGCAACCGATGAACCGAGAAGTGCTATAGAGGACGCATCCTTCACGATGAACATGATGATCGCAATGATGGTTACGACGGTCTTCAGTTTTCCGTACGGGCTGGCGGCGATCACAACCCCTTCCACACTCACAACCATACGCAGACCGGAAACGATGAATTCGCGGGCGAGGATGACAAGAGCGATCCACGATGGCAAGGTACCGAGTTCACAAAGGGCCAAAAGTGCAGCACACACAAGGATCTTGTCGGCGATAGGGTCGAGGAACTTACCCAACGTCGTCACCTCGTTTCGCGAGCGCGCAAGGTACCCATCCACACCATCGGTCGCTGCGAGAAGGGCGTATACGATAGCGGATATCCATGGTTTCAATATAATCGCTTCAGGCCAGAACGGAAACCAAGAAGGCCAAGGCGCAAGCAAGACGAAAACGAATACGGGAATC
>JAAXUU010000399.1 GCA_013335845.1 Actinomycetota bacterium | reverse complement strand
CATGGTGACTGCTGCGACATCCTTGGATCCTATGTGGCTCTCGGCGAAGGTATGGCGGACTTGAACTGCCTGACAAACCTCAGCCACTACACACTCCAGCACGACAAAGAAGCTTGCATCAAATGCGGTACCTGCCAGCCTCGTTGCCCATTGTTCGCAATCTCCATGGGCGAAGAAGGTTATCCCGTCGTCGCTTCCCAATGCCTCCGCTGCGGCCAGTGCGCTACGGTTTGCCCGGTCGGAGCACGCAAGCTGGTTGTGAAGGAAGACATCTACGAGCTTCCACAGACTTTGCTCGACGATTACAATCTCAAGGCCGAGTATCGCCTGAGCAACGGCATGATCCACTAGTACTTGTAACGTCGATCGGAGCTTCGACAGGAACGTCGATCGCAACATCCATTATCGGCAATGGTCCGCGCAGGCGGGAAGACCTGGGTCTTCTCGCCTGACTGCGCCAAGCACGAAAGGCAGGCTGGGAAATGCATGAGATGGCACTTACGCGCAACGTCGTCGACATCGTAGTCAGTGAGGCAGAGGCCGCCGGAGCCACCGAGGTGCGCACGGTGTATCTGACCATCGGCTATGTGCGCGATATCGTGGAAGATCTGTTCGAGCGCAGCTTCACCTATATGGCGCGCGGAACGGTCGCCGAGCACGCAGAGCTGGTCATCACCCGCGTGCCGCTTACCGTGCGATGCAACAAGTGCGACTATATCTACCACATCGACGTCCATGATTCGAGCACGTGGGGGTGCCTCGCTTGCGGAGCGAAGGACTACGAGCTCAACACGGGCATGGAGTTCTTCATCAACGACATCGAGATCTCTGGCGCCGCCGCGCCCGAGGTCAAGTCCGCGTAGCTGAATCGGAAACGCCTTTACTAGGAGGAATGACGTACATGGATGAATTGCGCACGTTGGAAATCAAGCGGGAAATCCTCGCGGATAATTCGCACGAGGCTGATGTGTTCCGCGCTGCAAGGCGGGCCGAAGGAACGTTCATGATGGACGTTATGGGGTCGCCGGGAGCCGGCAAAACGACGCTTCTTCTCGGCCTCATCGAGAAGCTCAAAGGCGAAGGAGCCACCGAGTTTACACCCGAAATGGGCGTGATCGAAGCGGACCTCGAGTCCGACGTGGACGCACTCAAGATCAAAGAGGCCGGCGTGGCATCCGTGGAACTCAACACGAAGAACGTCTGCCATGTGGAAATGGGTATGGTCGAGAAGGCTTTTGCAGCCTTCGAGGGGAAGAGGTTCGACTATCTGTTCCTCGAGAATATCGGCAACCTCGTGTGTCCCGCGGAGTTCGATACCGGGTGTCACTGCAGGATCATGCTGCTCTCGGTTCCGGAAGGCTACGACAAGGTCTACAAGTACCCGCCCATGTTCGCCGTGGTGGACGCCCTCGTCGTGACCAAGTGCGACTACCTGTCCATGAATCCCGACTTCGACCTTCCCGCTTTGAGGGAGGCAGCCCGCGTTCTCAACCCGAACCTCGAGGTCTTAGTTGTGTCTGCCAGAACCGGCGAAGGAATGGATGAGCTTGCCTCGTGGGTCAAGGCTCAGCGCGAACTGGCACTCGATTAAACAGGTAGCGCTCACTTAAACCGTAAACTCCATCGCAAGAATGTTGCCGATAAGAACGAACCGAGGTACGAACCGAAAGGAAGCCGCTCATGTGCACTAACGGAATCAATGCCGGACAGCTCGAACAGACGATCGACCAACTCGACGACCATGTGGCAGTCGAATATCGTTGGGCCCACAAGTTAGCTCATTCGGCTGAAGATGCCGG
>JAAXUU010000157.1 GCA_013335845.1 Actinomycetota bacterium | reverse complement strand
TAACTTCCATGATAGATGATGCGAAGCGAAGGGGTGTATCCTCGGTTATCGTGACCTTCGATAGGGACCCCGATGAATTCTTCTCGCAAAAACGACAAGTGAGGAAGTTGCTATCGAATAAAGATAGAATCGACCTTCTTGCTACTCTCGGTGCGGATTATGTGCTATGCGTTCCCTTCGGCGAGGAGACCGCGGTCCTTTCTTACCAAGAATTCATCGAAGCCGTCCTGTGTTCGTTCATGAATCCCAAATGTTTCCATGTAGGCTGTGATTTCAAGCTTGGCTCGCATGCTTTGGGGAATGTCTGCACGATGACGCAGTGGGGAACTCTTCGGGAATGCGAATGTGTCGGTTACGACTTATTGCGCATCGGCGATCATCCGGTCACCGCGACGCGTATCCGTGAACTTCTAGCTGAGGGTGATGTAGCAGGGGCCTCACTCTTGCTCGGCCGCGATCATTACGTAAGAGGAATCGTCGAGCACGGTCGCGGCGCCGGTAAAGGATTCGGGATCCCAACAGCGAACGTCAGCATGTCCGTTTCCTATACACCTATAAAAGACGGTGTATACGCAGGGTATGTCACCTGCGATGGCGAATCGCACAAGGCCGCCATTTCTGTCGGACTCTCTCCGACGTTTCAGGATGCACGATGTACCCTTGAGCCTCATCTTGTGGATTTCGATGGTGACCTTTACGGCAAAGAAGTTACAGTGTCTTTCGTTGCAAGACTTCGGGATTTGATCGAGTTCACGTCAACCGAAGAGCTCATAAGCACGATTAATGCCAATATCGAATGGGTGCGTAAGAATCTCGATTGAGTATAGCGTCTTCACTGCGTATCGACTTGATAGGGGCTCTTACAAATAGGTTTTCGTTTCTTGCAGGTACTTGATACAATGCAGTTTGAGTCGGAATCGGTGATTCCTGCACGGAGAATTCTAGGGAGTGGGGGTGGCATGGGTCGTATTTCCGAAGAAGATATCGAGCGAGTTCGTGTCGCATCCGACCTTGTTGCCATAGCCGCAGAACGTGTCGTGTTGAAGCAGTCGGGTCGAAAGTTCAAAGCTTGCTGTCCTTTCCATGACGAGAAAACCCCCTCTTTCCAAATCGATCCGGAACTCGGTCTTTGGCATTGCTTCGGTTGTGGCGAAGGAGGGGATGTCTTCGACTTCGTCCAGAGGGTGGATAACCTCGATTTCCCCGATGCAGTCCGGCTTCTTGCTGCACGGACCAATATAACTCTCACTGAAATCGAGGGAGGTATAGCCCAACCGACGGGTCACAAGGAAAGGCTAAAAGCGGTCTGCGCTGCAACCGAGGAATTCTACCATCACGTACTTATGCGCGATACAGATTCTTTTGCGGCAGCGGGTCGCAACTATCTTGCACGCCGTGGTTTCGGTAGTGATATATGCAAGCGTTGGAAACTGGGATATGCACCTGGGCGCGGGTTACTCGTTGCTCATCTGCGAAAGAAAGGGTTCAGCCCAGAAGAGATGGTCGATGCGAACGTAGCCTATAAAGACGATGGGGGACGGATACGCGATCGTTTCTACAACCGCGTCATGTTTCCTATCCACGATAAACTAGGTGCTACGATTGCTTTCGGAGGAAGAATACTCGATTCCGGCAACCCCAAATATCTGAACTCGAGTGAAACCCTCATATTCCATAAGTCTTCGAATATGTTCGGTATCGATCGTGCCAAGAACAGCATCACGAACGAGGCGTGCGCCGTAGTCGTCGAAGGGTATACCGATGTGATCGCCATGCATGAATGTGGTGTCACCAATACGGTTGCGACTCTCGGAACGGCTCTCACTCAACAGCACGTGAAGATGTTGCGGAGCCTGCGTCCCAAGAGGATCATATATCTCTTCGATGGTGATAGTGCCGGGCAGAAGGCAGCGGATAGAGCCATCGACTTCATCGATTGGAGCATTACCCCTGAATCGGGTATGGGTATGGTCGAATTCTGCGTCGCGGTATTGCCCGACAACCAAGATCCGGCTGACTTCTGCTCCAATCATACGAAGGATGAGGTCGTTGCGATACTAACCAAAGCGGAACCTTTGATCGGGTTCGCTATCCGTCGTCGTCTTGCAAAATGGAATCTCGCATCGGCGGAACAAAGGGAACTTGCGCTCAATGAAGCTGTTTCATTGTTGGTGCCTATAGCAGATTCCCTTATGGCCAAGGATTACATGAATGAGATAGGCGGGATGTTGACGGTTGCCGGCTATGATTGCGATTACAAAACCGTTGTAGAAGCCCTTAAACGAGCGGTTTCAAGGGAACGATCGAAGGACCGGAGCGAGACCCAAACCAAGGACGCCCCGAAAATCCTATCGACGAAGTCACGGGAGACCGAAACAGAACGTATCGAACGTGAGATGCTGACGCTGGTCGCGAAACATCCTCAAGCTCTGGGTCTGCTCCGCAGACACGAGGATGCATTCGAATGGTCAAGTGAAACGGTCAAGGGGTATGTGCGGGCATTTCTCGAGACCGATGCAAAGACAGATATCGCGATGTTTATCTCGCAGGTAGAGGAAAGAGCTGCGGGGTTAGCCCAGTATCTGAGTGCCGGAACAGTCGAAATCGAGGATGAAGAACAAGCTGTGGCGGTGATTTCAAAGCTTTTAGCTGACTTAATGGAAAATCATTTGTTAAAATGTATCCGCTTGGGAAACGCAAAGCTGAAAAAGCCAGACGAAATGTCTCCGGCAGAGTATGATGATGTATTCAAACAAACCGCTGCACTCCAAAAGAAATTGAATGAGTTGCGCAATGCGCAAACAGGGCAGAAACGTCCCTGACTTTTTGAGAGTGTATAAGTCCTGATAGGTATAGCGATCATCGGAAAGGATTAATGTGTCCAATCAGACGGAAGAACCAAGCACGATACTCGGGGGTCGACTTTTAGAGATCACTGACGAACTGGTGAAGATAAGCGGCAAGAAGAAGCGTATAAACGATGATGATATCATCGTTGCTCTCTCGGAGGTCAAGGACTACACGGACGATGAGCAGAATGCCGTCTATGATTATCTAAAAAACGCGGGAGTTTCCGTTACCTACACAGGTGACGATGAACTTGAGGGCTCAGAACCGGATATTTCGGAGCTTGTCGAAAGCGGCGAGGAAGATGTTATCGACTCAGCGCTTTCCGATGAGGAGATTCTCGAGGGTATTCCCGCTGAAGAGCTTGCCGTGGCAGAGGAAGTCGATGTCATCCTGCCAAAAGCGACTGTCGGTAAGGGCAAAAAGAAGAAAGTAAGGCGCTCAGATGTAGCTAGTGTCGCAATATTGACCGGCGATCCCGTCCGTATGTATCTCAAGGAAATCGGTAAGGTTAATTTGCTTACCGCGAATGAAGAAATCGATCTGGCGATGAAGATCGAGGCCGGTCTCGAAGCTACCCGTCAACTCGAGGAAGCATCAGATGCAGGCATCGAACTCGAGAGACGTGAACGTCACCGTCTCACGCGCATCGAGCAGGTGGGTCTCGATGCCAAGAGGCAACTGATCGAGGCGAACCTTCGTCTTGTCGTTTCCATTGCAAAGCGGTATGTAGGTCGTGGTATGTTGTTCTTGGATCTCATCCAGGAAGGAAACCTCGGTCTCATCCGTGCGGTCGAGAAATTCGACTACACCAAAGGATTCAAGTTCTCCACGTACGCAACGTGGTGGATCCGCCAAGCGATAACCCGCGCGATTGCAGACCAAGCGCGCACGATTCGTATACCCGTCCATATGGTCGAGACGATCAACAAACTGGTTCGAATCCAACGCCAACTTCTGCAGGAGCTGGGAAGAGAACCTACGCCGGAGGAAATCGGCGAATTGATGGGCTTCGACGCAGAGCGGGTTCGTGAAATCCAGAAGATCTCACAAGAGCCGGTGTCTCTGGAGACGCCGATCGGTGAAGAGGAAGACAGCCAACTGGGCGACTTCATCGAAGACAGTGAGGCTGTCGTGCCGCCGGACGCTGCAAGCTTTTCTATGCTTCAAGAGCAACTTTCAAAGGTGCTCGATGGTCTTGCCGAGCGCGAAAGAAAGGTCATCGAGTTGCGTTTCGGTCTTGTCGATGGTCATCCCCGCACACTTGAAGAGGTCGGACGTGAATTCGGCGTCACCCGTGAGCGTATTCGACAGATCGAGAGCAAGACATTGGCGAAGCTGCGTCATCCATCCCGCTCCAGCAAGCTTAAGGATTTTCTTGAGGATTAGTCGACCTCTTACGAAAATGAGTCAACTTTTTCTTTGCGCTCGGGAGGAACTGTTGTATACTACTTTTTCGTGCGCTACGTAATACAAGTGCTCATTCCTCGGTAGCTCAATGGCAGAGCATCCGGCTGTTAACCGGAGGGTTGTAGGTTCGAATCCTACCCGGGGAGCCAAACAAACATACTGGTAGATGGCTTATATGCTGTCTACCGGTTTTCTTTTTCCAAGGCTCGAAAATGCGGCTTGATGTGACCCATGAACCTTGGACAGTACTCGGTCCCTATCTACTCAATGGTTGGCCAAAAATTGCCGAGCCATATCAATGCGGGCAGATTTCTGATAGATTATTATCCGGCAAGTAAATTCAAAACTAATGAGTCTATTCGGCAATAACTTCTAC
>JAAXUU010000398.1 GCA_013335845.1 Actinomycetota bacterium | reverse complement strand
GATTTTCTCGGCGGTACCGTGCAGGTCATCCCCCACGTGACGAATGCCATCAAGGAGCGTTTGCGTCGCATCGGAGAGCAATCCGGTGCCGATATCGTCATCAGCGAGATCGGTGGTACGATCGGAGACATCGAGTCGCTTCCTTTCATAGAATCGGCACGCCAATACAGGAAAGAGAAGGGGGCGGGCAATGTATGCTTCGTGCATGTCACGCTTGTTCCGTATATCGCCGCAGCTCACGAGGTGAAGACCAAGCCGACCCAGCATTCGGTCAAGGAGTTACGCAGCATCGGTGTCCAACCCGATTTCATCGTATGTCGCAGTGATCACGAGATCACCGAGGCAACCCGAAGCAAGATCGGCCTGTTCTGCGACGTTGCGACCGAAGAGGTACTCGCCTGCGAGGACGTCCCCAATATCTACGAGGTTCCCTTGGTACTGCATGAGCAGCATTTCGATGAGTTGGTTCTACAGAAGCTCGACCTGCCCGCCAAAGAGATCGACCTAGCGCCATGGAAGGCGTTTCTCGAGAAGTCGAAGGCGTGCGAGGGCGATGTCGATATCGCGATCGTCGGAAAGTATGTCTCGCTTCCCGATGCCTATCTTTCGATCATCGAAGCGATTTCCCACGCGGGTGTATTCAAAGGATGTAACGTCCATACACACCTCATCGACGCCGAGACACTCACATCCGATTCGGCCGGTATGATCTTGAAGGACATGGACGGGATCTTGGTGCCCGGCGGGTTCGGAGTACGGGCTTTCGAGGGCAAGATCAATGCAGTCAACTACGCGCGCACCCACAATATCCCCTTCTTGGGGATCTGCCTCGGGCTTCATGCCGCCGTTTGTGAATTCGCTCGCAACGTCTGTGGTTTGGAAGGTGCGATAAGCAAGGAATTCGCAGAGGAAGCCCTCTATCCCGTCATCGACATAATGCCCGACCAAGAGGATGTCGTCGACAAGGGCGGCACCATGCGCCTCGGCTCCTATCCGTGTAAGGTGACGCCGGGGACGAAAGCATTCGATGCATATGGTGACAGCGTGATATACGAACGTCACCGTCACCGCTATGAAGTGAACAATGCCTATCGTGCCCAACTTGTCGATGCCGGTCTCGTCATCTCGGGTATCTCCCCCGATGACCGTCTGGTCGAGATGGTGGAGTTGCCCGGTCATCCTTGGTTCGTGGCGACCCAGGCACACCCTGAGTTCAAAAGCCGACCGACACGCTGCCATCCTTTGTTCCGTGATTTCGTTTCCGCCGCCTGTAGCCTACGTGCCGAGCGTGATGCGATTTAGGGAGTGGACATGGACGATACCCGTTTACTCGATACCTTCCTCGACCTTGTCAGAATAGATAGCCCTTCCAAGCAGGAGGCGAGAATCGCCACCTATTGCAAGGAGGTTCTCGAAGACGCCGGTTGCCATGTATTCATAGACGATTCGGCTGGTTTGAGTGGATCTGACACGGGGAACGTCATCGCGACCTTGCCCGGCACCGCACCCGGCAAGGTGTTCATCGCGGCGCATATGGACAACGTGAGCCCCTGTTGCGGGGTGCAGCCGATCATCGAATCTGGGGTAGTCTATTCCGATGGTACCACGGTACTCGGGGCCGACGACAAGGCGGGTATCGCAGTCGCCATCGAAGCGATACGCACCATGGCGGAATCAGAGGATCCGCACCCGACTGTGGTCGCGCTATTCACCGTGCAGGAAGAGATCGGCATGCATGGGAGCAAGAACCTCCCCGACGACTTGTTCGCCGGCGAGCTCACCTTGGTCTGTGATGCGGAGTGTC
>JAAXUU010000013.1 GCA_013335845.1 Actinomycetota bacterium | reverse complement strand
CCGCAGGTAAATAGGTATGTTTTTACCCGTGGAAATCATGACGTTTTTGCAATCTCTACGCACGTTATCCGCATCTCATCCGCAAGTTTGGGAGGATTTTGGGAGGATTCTCCCGCTCCGCCCGGTTCTGCTTCGTCCACTTCCCCACCATCGTAAAGTTCAGCAAGGCGCTTACAAGCTCCTTGTTTTTCCTCTTCAAGCGGCCGCACGTAGTTGTCGAGCATCTGTGTTGTCATATGTCCCATTATCGATGCGACCACAGCCGGAGATACACCAGCTTCCAAAGAACGTGTCGCGAACGTATGCCGGACCATCCCTACCGGGATATATCGTACACCGGCCTTTGCGACTTCGTCCTGGAACGCATCGTGTAGGTACTTAGGATTCATTCGACCACCCTTTAGGCCAACAACTACGCAACCTATTCTGTCATCGCCTAACACATTGAGCCGATCGAGTGCATATCCTGATATGGGGACTTCTCGTATTTTGTCCGTCTTCGTTCTTTTTATTTCAGGCTTGCCTTTAACTAGGCAATAAGCTGATCTCACATGCACGATACCAGCCTTGAGATCGAGTGAAGTGTGCCAGTCGAGCGCAAGGATCTCTTCCTTACGCAGCCCACAATATACACCTAGCAAAAACGCAGCTTCAATTCGATGTCCGAAGAAATGCTCACGCAAGGTTCGCACTTCATCAGTCGAGTACGCCGCTTTCTTATCTGCTTTTGGTGGCATTTTGATATCGACATCACGTATGGGATTGTATGGGATCTTCCTGCATTTCACGGCATATGAGAGCGCGGCGGACAGTGTTTTTTTTGCCCGTTTCCGGGTTGTATTCATCGGCATCTTGCGGAAGAACGCTTCCAGGTTTTCGACGTTCAAGTCAGCAAGCCTGGTATAACCTATCCGGGGCACGATATCCGTTTTAACGCCGTTTGAATAATATTCTAGAGAGTTACCCTCGAGTTCCAAAGACGGAAGCCATTGGTCCTCTAAAAAAGCTTTGACCGTTACTCTGGTGTCTGTTTTCACTTCCGCTTGCCCACCGGTCCGTATCTTAACTTCGTACGCTTCGGCTCCGCTTTTTGTCCCGTTGTAAATCAGACGCGGCCGCACTCTCTTGCCGGTGGATGGATCTGTGCCGAGCTCGACAGATACCTCCCACTTGTTTGGGCCGATATTATGTACGCTCATCGTAAGCCTCCTAACAGCAGACTACTTAACATGCGGGTTGGTTCTTCCGACATTTTCTTCAAATTCTAAATACTTTATAACGCGCTCTGCTGCGTCGTATCCAAGCGCGCGAAGTCTATTTGGTATATCGCTGTATTCGTCACCTGAGTCAAGTTTTTCATCACCCATAAGATCATTGATACTCACTCCATAAAAATCTGCAATTATCGTAGCAACACCGAGATTCATTCCCCTTACCCCACGCTCCCAATTCTGGTACGCCTTGTACTTAAAACCGAGGTGTTTTGCAAATTCCTCTTGCGTAAAGGTGGTCTTTTCTTTGCGTAGCCGCTTTAGATTGTTGGCCATTTCTGCTCCTTTCTATGTGGGGAAGAAATATACCCCTTTTGGGTACATATTGCAAATATGTTGCTTGACACACAACCATATTGGTTATATATTCGGTTTGCATGTAACCAATATGATTATGTTTGAGAGGAGAAAGTTTTATGGGTGTGTCTAGAATCGCAGTCGAACGGGCAAAGAAAGGCATTAGCCAAAACGAACTAGCAATCGCCATAGGCGTTTCAAGGGAGACGATTAAAAGTTGGGAGTCAAACGCAAACAAAATACCCCTAAGTCGCGCAGTGGCAATGTGCGACTTTTTTTGTTGCTCAATCGACTACCTGGCGGGAAGAACGGAGGACCCGCAAGGCCGAGTATTCGTAGAACGATCAGGTGTATCTAGTTGAAGAACATCATCTATGAAAACCCCTTGCTTACCGTTCCGGAGTTGATAGAGAAGAGCGGCAAGCGAGACAGCTGGATCAGGGAAAAAATGCGGTGCGAGAACCCAATCCCGAGCATGTTGGTAGGAGCTCAACCGCAAGTTTTGTATAGCGATTTTTTGGAATGGTACGAAAAGTGGTACGGGCTCGAAGGGCCTTTGAGAGGTACCGAGCGCGGCCGTAAGTAGATCGTCAGCAAGGCACATTGAAAACCGAATAACCAAGCATGTGGGAGCGGAGAGGAAAGAAAATGACGAAAGAAGATAGAGACAAATTGAAAGACTTGCTTTTCGAGATCGTAGAGCGTGGAGCGAAGAGCCCAGCCACCGATGCGGAGATTGCAGCTTCGACAGCGGCAGCCGGAATTCTCCTAACTTACGGTCTTTAGATCAGTCTACAGAAGCTTCTGAAAGTTCACAAAGCTTTTCATAGACTTCTTGAATAAACGCTGGCACGTCTTCGCGAAGACCTTCTTGGAATATTTGCGGTTGGCAAGTTCCTAGCGCGGCTTTTGTTAGTTCAACCGTATCCCTGTACGCCCTACTTTTTGCTCCATGCATATGTATCACCCCCTTCCACCTTGGATTTTAGCAGAAGAAACATCGATCGGCTCCCACATGCTTGGTTATTTGGTCCGGAACATTTTAAGGAGGAAAGAAAATGAACAACGGGAAAGACTGGCAAAAGGAACACCCAGTACTTTCATTTCTGATCGCCCTGGCGTGGTCGCTAGCGGTAATAGTCGGGATGGCGTTTCCGGGAATGTGGGGGCTGTCATGAACGCTGACTGCATCATCAGCCTTTTAGCCGGGTACATCGATAAGAACCAGTGCAGGACGTGCCACAGCGCCATTGACGGGCGCATGGAGGATTGGCTCGCCTGCAAACCCATCATCGATTTCGAGAGCGGCACGATCGTCTGCGCGAACTACAGGCAAGGAGGAACGCAATGACAGATCAAGCGACGCTTTGGGAACAGAACGCTTACCCCGAAAAGAAGAAGATTCTCACGGGTGCAGAGATGGAGAAACGCGCTCGAAAATGGATCCACGACAACTTTAATGTGTGGTGCTCGATGAAGCGAGTGGCCAAGCATCGAGCGTTGTATGGGAAGAGGGTATCTATCGCAAAACTGGTCGAGGATGTACGCGATGAATGCGAGGTTGATGCAATAGACGGCGAGAAATTCAAAGTGAACAACTCGCTCCGCGCTCCCCTAGCACGAATCCTGATCACCGAGTGCCCGGAAGTCGCACCGTACATCGACACGCGCATGAGCAAGACGGATCCGATCTTGATGGGAGGTAAGGCGTGCATCAATGGACAACATCAGAGCTGAGTTACATCGAAGAGAACGCAGGGAAGGTTCCAACGCATCAACTCCGAAAGAAGTACGGCTGTTCCCTCGATGCTTTACGAGGTGCGAAGAAGCGCATCAACGCGGACCGGTTTATGAAAGGTCTCGAACCCATCTCGCTTAGATTCGACAAACCACTCTTCGTCTGCCCGAACTGCAATCAGAAAACAGACAGGATCATCGCAAGGTCCGGATGGTGCAAGGCTTGCACGGACGAACTGAAATTGGACTCATATCACCACAGGTTGGAAATAGTAGACAGAGAGGCTCAACGGGTGCAGGAATTGGAGCGGAACAAGGCACGAGAGGACGCGGTGAAACGCGAGCTCGACAACCTGAAGCAGAAGAAGCGAACAGTGGTGAAAACGCTTGTCAAGCACGATTTATCCGCACGCACCGAGAAAGATACCGTCTGCGAAACTGTGACCACTACTCGTGACCACCCATATTCAGAGGGGAAGAGGCCCGAATGAACGTCAAAATAGGAGGTTTGTACTGGCATAGACCCAGCGGAAAGGAGCCGAGATTAGTCGAAGTCTGCTGTGAGGAAAAGGGTAAGGAAGTCGGGATAGTCGTCATCTACGACAAGAACGATTCCTATAGTCCGACAGCCGGATATCACAGGGTCAAGCAGGAAGAGCTGAGCATGAAAAGGGACGAGCTACCCGAAGGTAGCCCGAAGATGGAAGGATACCACGTATGAACCAACTTGAAAAGCTGGCGGTTTTAACTGCCATCGAACGAGCGGCGAGCAGGGCAAGGGAGGAGGTTAAAAAAGAAGTCCAGGACTTTGCCCTCTCCCACTACCCAGAAACATTCGCCTCAAGGTTCGATCTCGTTATGAACGACGAGAAAGTAGGCAGCATCGCACTCATATTCTCAGAGCCGGAGATCTACATAAGCGATGACGAAGCTTTCGAGCAATGGGCTGCCATCGGCGGATATGTGTGTAAGGAAGAGAACGGTGAAACCTACATCGATGCGGAGTGGAGACGGTATGCCTCGAAGAAAGACCTCATCCCTGGAACGTCATGGACGAAGCGCAACGCGTACGGCACATCGGTCAATCTCGACAACGCAGTAGATGTGCTCAGTCTCGTCACCCCAGAAGATGTCTACAGCCTTTTGGTAGGTACGGATGGGTAAGAAGATCATCCTCATAGCACTGGAAGAAGAGCTTCCAAAACTGACTAGGGCACAGTGCAGAAGCATGGCCGATCGAGATCCCGGATGGGCGCTTAAAACGGTCTGCAAATACTGCAAGGAGAACTACACCCACAAAAAAGCATACGACCCCTGGTGTCCCATCGAGTGGGGTCTACAGCTATCGGTAACGGGCATGGCTTCTGAAAATCAGAAGAAATTGATACAAGACAGGTTCCCACAATGCAAAAGGAGCGGACATGAACTTTAGATCAGACGATATGCAATCAGCAGGACTCAGCATGGTGTTCCCTCGACTGAAACCAACGCGGGACCGTCAGTGCTTCGCCACCCGCGAAATCAAGCGCGGCGCGAAGAAGAAACTCCCAATCAAGGACATGCGCCCAGTGGAGGAGCAGGCATGAGCATCGAGATAATCATCCGCGAGGATGACAGAGAGGAACGCATACTACACGGCAGAGCCGCTTTGGTGGTCGCGTACGACGAAGAAAAGGATCTAATCAAAAGGTATATGTCTGTGTGTGCGAAAACGACCAGCGGTACTACTTTGCACGCGCTTTTGTACGGCGGCGCCTTGCATATGCTTGAGTCTATCGGTGACACGGCCTACAACAGAATAGCCGTCGGGAGCATGCTTACAAACTCCGCCAAACTCATCATGTCGTGTGGATGCGATCAAGATCCCAATGAAACAAGTGATGCCGAGCGTGCAAAGGAGCAGGCATGATCGAGCAGATACAAGAGATCTTCGACCACTACGGCTTCCATGCGCAGATAAACAAGTACTGCGAGGAAGGCACAGAGCTTCTCGAGGTACTCAAAGGCTATGAGTATGGCGAAACATCGAGAGATGAAGTGCTGGACGAGATAGCTGATGTCAGGGTAATGCTTGCAGGCTTCCAGTGCGGTCTGTGCATCACTGATGACGAGATCAGAGACCGTATGGAGTTCAAGATCAACCGGCAAATAGGGCGCATCAAGAAGGAGAAGGAATGTCAATCAACAGAGTTGTGATCAGCGGGAATCTCACGCGCGATCCGGAGTTGCGTGCGACTGCGGCAGGTATGTCGGTTATGGGGCTAGGTGTGGCCGTCAACGACCGCAGGAAGAACCCACAGACCGGAAACTGGGAGGACTATCCGAATTACATCGATTGCACCATGTTCGGTCCGCGAGCTGACAGCATATCTCGTTTCCTGGCAAAGGGGACGAAGGTGGCTATTGAGGGGAAACTTCGCTGGCATCAATGGGAGAAGGACGGGCAGAAGCGCAGCAAGATCGATGTGATCGTGGACGATATCGAGTTCATGAATGCTTCGACGGAGAATGTGTCGGAATCATACGACGACGCTTATGCCGACGCTGATATCCCATTTTAAGGACGTGATCATGTGGGATTCATGCCGTGGTACAAGCGTTACACAGACATGCACAGAGACCCGAAGATAGAGACCATCCTTGCAAGATACCGCGGTGGGCTTGGCAGCTGGATCTATGACGTGCTGCTCGACAAGATATATGACACGGGAGCTGCTATCGATCTGCGCAACGCTGACATTACTGCGACCACAGCATCGAAGTTTGAAAAGCCGGTCGTTCGTGATGGGGTTCTCGCTTATGAGCCTTTGACCGCCGAGGATCTTAGTGAGTTTATTACATTCTGTTGCACGATCGGTCTGTTTGAGGCAGACGAATGGGCACAGGGATTTGTAATGAGCAACGGCTCAAGAAGCCAACTCGGGACGTATCAATCAAAGCTCGAAGCGCAGCGTAAAAGGCAGGAAAAGAAGCGTTCGGAGAAAATGGACGGATAGTGTGTCACGTGTCTGTCACGCATCTGTCACGCGTGACGTGAAAAGAGTTTGCGCCAAGATAAGAATAGAGGAGATACAGATAAGAACTGTACTGTTCTTTGTTGTAGTAACTCAATAAATACAGACTGTGCGAATCGATTTAATTTAATCGGGAGGATCTGTGGATAACATTTAAGGAGGGATATGAAGAGCTCGCGGTGGAGGATCGGATACCTCGATGGGAGGATAACGGCTTACAAAGAGCTGCTTCCCTTCCTGGTTGCGGAGAAGAAAGTCCAAGTCTCTAAATCGTTGGAAAAACTCGAGAAGGACTTGGCCAAAGAAGTGAAGGAGAGTTCCGATGAAACTGTTAGCGGTTTCGATTCTGATAGCAGGTATTGATGTAGCTCTCTTGATGGTTTTCTGTTCGACGGTTTTATGCACGGGGCGATAGTGATGATAAAGGAGGAATGGAAGTGCCAAGAAACAAACTGAGCGACTTGAACGACCATCTGTTCATGGAGCTTGAAAGATTAAACGACGAATCATTGACCGGGGCCGATCTCGAGACTGAGATAAAGCGAGGAAAAGCGATCGCTTCTCTGGCAACGAACATCGTGAACAGCGGTGAGCTCGTCATCAAAGCAGCAAGGTTCCAAGAAGAACGGTTGGATGCTTCCAAATGCTTACCGGAAACGTTGGCATAGAGATGCACAGAAAGACACCAGAGGAAGTAGCGTTCCTGAAAGAGATCATTCCGGGGCACACGTACGAAGAGACACTCGATATGTTCGAAGAGAGGTTCGGGCACAGGTTGAGCAAGCCATCACTTACGACCTGGGCGTGTGACAACGGTATCAAAGCCGGAACGACTTCGAAAATGCGTCGTTACACCGATGAAGAGCGCGAGTTCTTGGACGGATACGTCCCAGGACACACCCGCAAAGAAATCACCGACGCGTTCAATGAGAGGTTCGAGCCAGCCATCACCATCACGCAGGTCACAAGCTACACGAAGAACAACAAGCTGAGTACGGGGCTTACCGGGTACTACGAGCAAGGCCACGTCCCTGCCAACAAGGGCACCAAGGGCATGACGGGTGCCAACAGTGCGAGCTTCGGCCCTGGGCACGTTCCTGGGAACCTCAGGCCAGTCGGTTCTGAGCGGACCTCGAAAGGATACATCTACATCAAGGTGAGAGACACGATTCCTGAAGGTGGCGATTGGCGGGATCTCTGGAAGATGAAGCACCGCGTCTTGTGGGAGAAGGAAAAAGGTCCCATCCCGGAAGGAAGCCTGGTCGTTTTTATCAACGGAGATCGAGCGGACGTGAGGATCGAGAATCTTATGATCGTAACAAAATCCCAGCATGCAATTATGAACAAGTTCGGTGTGAGAGGGTGCTGCGAAGAAAGCATGAGAACCGGAAAGCTGATTGCAGATATCGAAAGCAAGACGTACCGATTGAGGAAACTGGAGTTCGGGCCATTGAAGGAGATGGAAGCGAACAAAGACGACAAAAGGCACGGAACATCAACAGGTTATCAGTACGGGTGCAGGTGTGAGAGGTGCTGTTCTGCGAATAGGATCTACCAATTCAACGCGAGACAAAGGAGAAGACAAGGATGATTAGCCTTAGAGATTATTTCAGAGATCCGGAAGACGCGATCGCAGATGTGTGCGAAGGGTGCAAGGTCGCGAACCTTGACTACTCCGGGAAGGAGTTCTGTGACATCCAGGCATTGGTTGGTTTTGGCGAGGAAGTCACTAAGGAGTGGAGCTTTGAAAACGGCAACATCGTATGCTCAAAGTACATGTCCGAAGGTCCGCTTGATGGCCAGCTCACTATCGGAGAAGTTGGTCAAGAATGAATGTTGGGGTGATCTTGGTGATATTCGTAGTCGGTTTGTTCATCGGTACGGTCGTCGGCGTGGTGGTGACATCGTTGATGGTTGCTTCGAAGAGAGGCACCAATAGATGAACAACTACCAATCCGCCCTCATGGATAAGCCCAGCATCACACTCTCCTACTGCGCTATCTGCGGTGTACCGGCGAACAATGATCATCACGTCGTTCCTCGTAGCCAGGGCGGTGCAGACGGGCCGGTGATCACCTTATGCGGAGGTGGGTGTTCAGGGCATCATGGCATGGCGCATGAACACACATTGCATTTCAGATACATCACGTGTTGGCAATACCTCAAAACGGATAAGCCGGTCAAGTACGAGGTGGCTTTGGAGATGGAAGGCTGGCAAGTCTTATGGGCATAGATTATCACTTCTGCCCGGACTGTCATGGAAGGTACACCGGTAGACGATGCACTTGCAAAGGACCCCGCCAGGATACACGGAAGCGATATAGGCCAGCTTACAACACCACGGCGTATAAAGAGGCTCAGCAAAAGGTTTTGAAGCGTCAAGGCGGCCTATGTGCCTTATGCGGGAAGAACATATCAGCTCTTGCTGATGATGGCAGCTGGAGGTACGTCGCAGGTGCAGGGACCCACCACATCGTCGCGGTGGTCGAAGGAGGATCTAACGATTTAAACAACCTGGTTGGGTTGTGCGCGACATGCCACAACCGAGCCGATGCGAATAGGAGGCAACGGAATGAACATCTTTAAGCGCAAGGAAGAAGTAGTCGACCCCGTCATCACCGAACCGGACAACGAGATAATGGTTGTCGAGATGAAAGATATACGGGCGTACCTAGTCGATGAATTCGAGTATGTAAAGGAGCTCGAAGAGCAGATTGAAGAAACACGTGCGATATTCACAGAACGCGACAATCTCAAACAGGCTCATAGCGCCTCGCTGATATTGCTCGATGAGTATAAGCGGAGAATTGACAAACTGGAGCTCGACAATAAGGGACTACAAGAAAGAGTCACTGAGTCGGTTAGGGCAACAGAATTAGAGAGAGACAAGGAAAACCAACTGAGACTCGCCGTGCGTAAATATCGTGATGATGCGATAGACGTCATCAGGTTGTATTCGGATGGGCTTGGTAAGGCATTCCTGAAGCGCACTGGCACTTTGACGAAGCAGGCAGCTTCCGATTTCGCACGCGACTACAAGGACAGCGATGAATGGAAACGAACGATGAAGGTGCCAGAATGAGCGATGTATGTTCAAGGTGTGCCGGTCCATCGCAGTACAGTTGCCGGGATTGTTACGCATCAGAGAAAGCATGCCATATCGTCAGTGAGAAGCAGCCTGCAGAAGGAAGCGAGATCCCGAAGTACAAGCACCTGTGTTCTGTCTGCGGGGCGAAGATCGGTCTATTCGGAAACTACTGTACGCATTGCGGAGGAAAGGTGGTAAGGGTATGAGCTGGATTAAACACGACGTCAAACTGTGGAACAAGCAGAAACTACCGCCAGAGCGGAAATACGTTCTTGTGATGACGAAAAGTAATGACGAAGCGTCTCCAAACCCAATCTATGTAGGCTACCTCAAATATGCTGCCGGCGACAAATACTCTCCGTATTTCATCGTTCCCGGATATGAGGGAGAACCTGAACTCCATCAGACGAGCAATGGTTTCGCGCACCTGATACACGTAGTTGCATGGTGTGACTGCATGAACGGGTTCGCTTGGCCAATGGATCCGGAGGAAGTCAAATGAGCAGTGAAATGGAAACGGTCGAAGATATACGCAAAGACGTTGTGCTTAGGATTCTATGGGAGTACACACCGAGCGAAGTCCTCGACATAATCGACCGCGTTGCCGATGCGGCAAGACGCGAAGGCGTGAAAACGTGCCTGAACATGACGAAGGTGTTCAAAGGAGACGACTACGACCGCATAGGATTTAACTGTTCCGAGTGTGCCTTCGATGATGACAACTTCGAGGAAGCGAATTACTGTCCCGGTTGCGGAAGGAAGGTCGAGTGATGACGAACGGGGAGAAGCTACAAAAGGAAGTTGGGACGGCAGAAATGTTCGCTGAATTTGTGGAGGAAAACTTCTTTTGTTGCGAGTTTTGCACGTTTGCATATGGAGATTGCGCCAACAGTCACTGCGATGAAGGGCGCAAGGCGTGGTACAACACGGAGGCAGACGAATGAGCGAGATAAAACATTGCCCTACGTGTGGAGCGTCTAAATGCCACTGGAACAAGCCGACACGCAAGATCACGGACATAGCAAGGTGGAAGTCATTCGGCGATGATCCAGCTGGTGCGAACCCAGTAGATGGATATCGGTGCAAGCACTGCGGCATCGCGATCGTGGACTATGGACGTTATGAGCAAGACGAAGATTATGGAGACGTTTCGATATTCGAATATGCTCCGAAATACTGTATGCAATGTGGGCATCTTTTGGAGGAAGAGGAAAGATAATGGAGACACAGGTCGAATATATAAAGCTCGAAGATCTACGACTCAGCAAGATGAACCCTCGCGTCGACATGGGAGACATCAAAGGACTCGCTGAGGCCATCAAGGCAGTAGGGCAATTGCAGCCATTGACCGTTGTGCGGAACGGTTCCGGGTATGAGATCATCGCCGGGCACCGCAGATACACCGCACTGAAATCGCTCGAATCCGAAACAGCCAAATGCTATGTGTTCGACACCATGGACGAAGTGAACAAGTTCCTTGCTCTGATGGGTGACAACGCATACCACAAGGACTTCACGGACGCAGAGAAGAGCCATGGAGTGCAGCAGATGCTCATGTTGAACATCGATCCAGATATGGTCGGCAAAGCCGTAGGAGAGGACGGTGAGGCCCTACGCAAGGTGCGTCGAGTACTACCGAAGCTCAACTCAGAAGCGCAGAAGGTGACGATAGAGCAGGCTATCCGTATCGCACGATATGAGGATGACCCGGAGGCGATCGAGAAGATAAACCAAGCAGGTTCTAAGGTTGAGGACGTTCTTTGGGGTCTCGAGCGTGCAGCCGAGAGAGCAGAACGTAAAGCTGCGAGTGCTATTGAGATCGAGAAAAGCGGTGCGAAGCTCTATAGCTTAGAGGAGTTCGCCGCTATACCCTATGGCACCTACACGACGTATACCATGCCAGGATACAAGAACCTCACAAAGAAGGGCTGCGGGTGTGATGGGTTCTCCGCATACATCGAGCACTATGGTAGCGTTACATACTTCTGCACGAAGCCGGAGAATCATCAGCATATCGGGGAGACTCCCGAGCAAGCGAAGAACAGAGAAGCAGAGCAACGATTCGACACCGACTGGGAACGCAGAACCGTATTCTTCAGGGATTTCCTAGGGCATAACCAACCATCTGTCGCTATCGACTATATCGTTACTGAGATGCTGAAAGAACAATACGGAGAGAATCTACATGATCTTGCGTGCGAAGATGAAGAACCTTTGCAAGAGACGAACAACAACCTCCTCGCTGCTGGTGCCTATGATATGCACAGTGCATCGTACTCAAGACTCGCAGGCGATGGATCCTACTACGACGACGACAAGCGAAGGATGCTCGACCTGTTGTCGATGCTCGAACAACTAGGTTACACACTCAGTGCAAGCGAAGAAGATATACGTATACACTGCATCGCCGTACTAGAGAGCAGACACCCCACCACCCAAGTACAAAACAACACTGAAGACATCGAATCAGATGAAGACACAGAAGAAGATGACATCTACTCCATAGACTAGCCAGCCATCACCCACTTTCAAGTCACAGCCATCACCCAACAAACGCACGAACAATCAAGCAATACGAAGCAATGAACATAGACATCCACCCCTAAGGAGAGACTGCCAACGCGGTCTCTCTTGTCGTCATGGGGAGGGGCGGCCTCAATCACAACGTTCGACCCTTCCCGACCCGGCGCCACCGCCACGCGCTCATTTCTTTCGTGTTTTCAAAAGTCAGTGACGACCACAAAACAAAAGTGGTGATGCCCCTGCGACGATATGGCTAGAAAAGAAAGGAGCCGGCGTGGATTACCGACCAATAGAAAGCATCACACCCTACGAGAACAACCCCAGAAAGAATGCCTCTGCCGTCTCGGCGGTGGCTGAATCGATAAAGGAATTCGGCTTTCAGCAACCTATCGTCGTGGATAAGGACGGCGTCATAATCGCTGGCCATACGCGCTACAAGGCCGCTGTGAAGCTGGGTCTCACCGATGTGCCGGTCATCATTGCTGGCAATCTGTCCCAGGAACAGTCCGCTGCGTATCGTCTAGCGGACAACAAAACAAACGAGCTCTCGGAGTGGGATTTCCCTGCACTCGATGTGGAACTCCAAGGGATACTCGACATCGATATGACGCGCTTCGGTTTTGAGATCGCCGAGCTGATGCCCGAGATTATCGAAGACGAAGTCCCTACAGAAGTCGAGACAATGTGCATGGCCGGCGACATTTGGCAACTCGGGAACCATCGTTTGATGTGTGGAGACGCAACAGACTTCGGGAGTGTCGAGGCGCTTATGAGTGGAGAAGCCGTCGATTTGTACTTGACTGATCCTCCTTACAACGTCGCATACGTCGGAAAAACAGAGGACGCACTCACTATCCGAAACGATTCAATGGAAGACGAGGCTTTCAGACAGTTTCTACATGGTGCTTTCTCGTGTGCTGATCATGCAATGATTGAAGGAGCAGCCTTCTATATTTGGCACGCCGATTCAGAAGGTTACAACTTCCGTGGAGCGTGTAGGGATACCGGTTGGCAAGTTCGGCAATGACTAGTATGGAACAAGAACACTCTCGTCTTAGGGCGACAAGACTACCAGTGGAAACACGAGCCTTGCCTATACGGGTGGAAAGATGGAGCCGCTCATACCTGGTACAGCGATCGGTCTCAAACGACCGTGCTTGACTTCAACAAGCCAAGTAAAAGCGAAGAACACCCGACCATGAAGCC
>JAAXUU010000156.1 GCA_013335845.1 Actinomycetota bacterium | reverse complement strand
ATTTTACTATCCGCTACCAGATCAATAACTTTGCTCACTTGTATCCGAGCATCAATCCACCCAAACATTCGGCTAAAATCGAACAAGCTTCGATTATAGCTTCAAATTATTTACTGGCGGGACTCTATGAGCCATATACCTGCTGTTTTACATTCTAAGGCCCTGAGAGCCCCTGTAAGACACGTTAGTATGGATTTTGGATGAATACTCATTGAACTGCGATAAAACAATGGGACCGATGGCGATTCTCGCGCTATCGACCTTTGCCTAGGTTCAGCACATCGACTAAGTACCGGGAGTTTCAGTCGTTATCGTCATCAATTCCTTCGTCGAAAGCGTGACGCCCACATACACGCCACTATCAGGTAATCCATCAACCATATAGACTTCCGTTATAGGGCAAGTTGCAATACGCCAATAAAGAAATCCATCGCTGTATGGGACGGTACCATATTGATACGTATTCTCATTTTCATCGATTCCGGATGCGAGTACGGTCGCTCCATCGATATTGAAACCCTGTTGGACGATAGCCGTTTCGATAGCACCGGTAAGAGATCCGGATATGAAATCAGCATATTTCACTTTCATCGTCGTTGCATAACCACGGTCTGTCGTGAAAAACCATGCACCGTGTAAAAATGTTGAGATTTGTTCAAGGTTGAGACTGGAGAAACCATTCACATAGTAAGATGCCAAGTCATCAACCGTAAGACCTTCGGTGATACGGACGACTTCCATACCGCGCGAATTGGCCGAGGCTTGATACATCGTATTCAGCTCGCTGAATTGAGTCGAGATCGTCGCATCATCATAGGCAATAAGATTGATGAGTATGGGCATATTCTTCTCAATGGGTTCACTGAGGGCAAGGACGGATTCCGGCGTTTCCGTCGCAGCTCCGATTTTACCGGTGATCCAGAAGCCGCCGACCACTAAAAGTATCATCCCGACGATGAGTCCGAAAAACTCAGAAGCTCGATAGACACGTGTGCCTCTTGGGTCTTCATAGACCGAACCATATAAACCGGAAGGGTTCATACTGGAAATTGTTTTCTGGCTGAGTTTCGGTTTATGGGTGCTTGAAAGCGCCTCATTCACCGTTGAAAACCTATTGTTAGTTTTATTGGAAGCCGACATATTAGGCCCTTCAAGCGGTCAGTACTTTGCTAACGCTTGTCCATGTACGCATAACAGCATCCATTATACTGTATGGAATATAAAAACTCATAGAACGAATTAACAGCACCTGTAAACTCGTGATAATCTAGCGTCCCCTATGCTTGACCACTGCTTCCGAAACCACCCGTGCCTCTTCCGGTTTCATCAAGTGCTTCTACTTCTACGATTTTTACAAGAGGCACCGCCTGGATAACCAGTTGCGCAACCCGATCCCCGCGCTTGATATGGATCGTTGTATTTGGATCAAGGTTGATAGCAGCTATTTTTATCTCGCCGCGATAATGACTGTCGATAAGCCCAGGTGTATTAACCATGGACAGCCCTTGTTTTATAGCCATCCCACTTCGAGGCTGGATAAAACCCGCATATCCCTCGGGAATAGCCATGGCGAACCCGGTTGGGATAAGCGCTCTCTCAAAAGGAGCGATACTCATATCGCACGTCGATGACAAATCCAAACCCGCATCGCCCGGATACGCATATCGTGGCAATGTTATCGTTTGATCGATCTTGCAAATTCTGATGACTACATCTTCCATTAGTTCATATCCTCTAGTTCCGAGGTGAATTCATCTAAATCCTTGAAATCCTTATAGACGGAGGCGAATCTGATATATGCAACCTTATCAAGGTCGCGCAGTCTAACGAGAACCATATTCCCTAATTCTTTCGAGCTGATCTCGTTTCGATGCTTCGACCGTGCGTCATTTTCGACATTGTCGATAAGAGAATTGAGGCTCTCGACGGGGATATTCCGTTTTGCAGTCGCAGTAAAAAGACCATGGAGTAATTTATTTCTATCAAATGGCTCTACGGAACCATTTTTCTTCTCAATAAGAAGCGGAGCCTCTTCTCTGCGTTCGTATGTAGTAAAGCGTGCTCCGCACTCAAGACATTCACGTCGGCGGCGAATCGAACAACCGTCATCCGACGAGCGCGAGTCGACCACTTTTGATTCGTGATAATTGCATGCTGGACAACGCATATTCCTCCAAAGAACATTTCTTCGAAGGTTACCATACAATATCTAGTATCACAACGATTATGGCTAGTTAGAAACCACAATGAACCACAATATAAGCGAAACTGGTTATGAGCGAAAATTCTGACGCTTCTCACATTTCCTATAAAATACTTCCGAGGCAAAGGCATAAGACCATGATCGCACACACTGAAAGAGAAAGTGCGATACCGAATATCTTGTCGCTACGGCTTAGCTTGGATGGAGCGTCGCCGAGCATACTTCCGTATTTGAGCCCATCTGCAACTTCTGTGTATGAGCGCGATAACTCATTATGTATTGTTGGGAATTCGCGCTTGGTTGGGAATTCAAGTATGTCACAGTCGTAAGAAGTGCAATATCTAACCGCAGAAGTTCCTATAACGAATTCTTGGGGTCTATAGGTTACTTTTTTCATAGTTGCCTCCTGCTCATCTCTACTTCATCTACACTTCGAAGCTTACACCCCTACTGCGACAACAATTATATACGAACATTTGTTTGCATAGACACTATAACGCGAACATCTGTTCGTTGCAAGTATATAGCGAACATTTGTTTGCATTACGATCAATTTCGCGATAGACTGATTGTAACTGAGAGATTGAGGTGTTTATGAACGGTGAAAAGCTAACGAAACGCCAGCAACAGGTGCTGGATTATGTACAAAGTGAATCTGCGAAGAACTCGTATCCTCCAACTGTGCGGGAAATCGGCGAGGCACTCGGCCTGTCATCATCAGCAACGGTCCATACTCATCTCGCAGCCTTAGAAGCTAAAGGATACTTACATCGTGATGCCTCTAAATCCAGGTCACTCACCGTTGTGTCTCCTGAGAGTACGGTACTAACGACCAAAGATGAAGATGCTCTCGAATCATTGCGACGAAACACCATCTCCTTGCCCTTGGTCGGCCGCGTTGCTGCCGGAGCACCTATTCTCGCAGAACAGAATATCGAGGATATTCTCACCTTGCCGAAGGAGATCGTAGGAGACTCGAGTTCGTTTCTGCTCAGGGTCCACGGAGATTCGATGGTCGATATCGGAATATTGGATGGCGATTATGTCGTAGTCCGAGAGCAACGTACGGCCCTGAACGGTGATATCGTCGTCGCGATGATCGAAGATGAAGCGACGGTTAAAACATTCTATAAGGAAAAGGATTGTATCCGTCTTCAACCGCAGAACGAGACGATGGAACCCATATACTCACGCGACGTCGTCATTCTCGGAAAAGTCGTTGCTCTTTTCAGAACAATATAACGTTCATAGACGCACTTACAACTCGCTGTTTTCTTCTTTTGGGATAACGTACTGTTCGAAACGTGATACGTATGGTTTTGGCACCAGAACGGTTAAAACCGTTCCATCTTCAGTGAATGTCTCGGATGATACACCGCATCGTTCGTGAGCCATCTGGACAAGGTCACCACGTGTGTAAGGTATGAGGATGGTAAGCAGTTTGCTCGATGATGATGCGGCGAATGAGATACGTTCGATGAGTTTGTCGAAACCTTCACCCGTCAACGCAGACACCTGTATCGAAGCCGGATAGCGGTTCGCCAATGATAACCTCTCCCCTTCTTCGAGTAGATCGGCTTTATTGAAGACCTCAAGTACGGGGATCTTCTCGGCACCGATCTGTTGCAAAACATCGCGAACCGCTTGCATCTGCGCAGCACGCTGAGGGGAATTCGAGTCCGTTACATGTAAGATCAAATCCGCTCCGCTGATTTCTGCAAGAGTCGACTTGAATGCTTCGACTAGATTCGTCGGAATCTTCTGAATGAAACCGACCGTATCGGTGATTGTTATCTCACGACCTTCGGGAAGTACAAATTTTCGTGTCGTCGAATCAAGCGTTGCGAAAAGTTTGTCATAAACTAGCACATCGGCTTCAGTAAGACGATTCAATAGACTCGATTTTCCGGCATTCGTATAACCGGCCAAAGCGACCCTATAGACACCGGAATCCGCTCGTGCCTTCCGTTGCAGATCGCGTGAGGTACTCAACGTCTTCAATTCCTGCTTGATCATGGAGATGCGTTTTCTTGCCATACGGCGATCGACTTCCAACTGGCTTTCACCTTCGCCGAAACGGGATCCTACGCCGCCGCCCATCCGGTTTGAAGCCAAGTGTGCCCACATACCGCGTAATCGCGGAAGGAGATATTGATTCTGTGCCAATCGTACTTGGAGACGACCTTCTCGACTTATGGCATGCAAAGCGAAGATATCAAGGATCAGTGCGGTACGGTCGATTACCTTACATCCCTTGAATATCGATTCCAAGTTCGTCTGCTGGGATGGCGAAAGCTCATCATCGAAGATGACGACGTCAGCTTCCATACTCTTGGCCAGTTCGGCTATTTCCTTCGCCTTACCCGAGCCGATGAATGTCCGTGCATTGGGTGAGGATAGCTTCTGACTTGCACTCCCGACGACGATAGCGCCGGCGGTATTGGTCAGGCGTTCGAGCTCAGCCATGGAT
>JAAXUU010000155.1 GCA_013335845.1 Actinomycetota bacterium | reverse complement strand
TCGTGGCGCTATAGTCAGGTGGGTGCGAATCCCGTTATCGTATCCTCTGTATGTGAGTATGCTATCATCCGCAAAGTCGCTGTCGAGAAGACCTTAGTTGAGCTCGCTGCCCAGATCGCCGATGAGTGTGATGTCATCTTGACCGAAGGTTACCGCCAGCAGGCGAAGTTCATCATCGAGTTCATGCGCACAGACTATCGGGACGATGCAATTTTCGCACATTCTGATATTCGGGCATTGGTGTGTGACAGCGAGGACGTGCGCACAAAAGCATTTTCGGCAGGGGTACCTGCTTTCGCGTTGGACGATTTCGAAGGATTGGCAACCTTCATTATCTCTGTTTGTGCCGAACAAGCTAAAGATGGGATTAAAGTATGAGTATCGACCACCTCGGGCGCACCATCGATTACCTGCGTATATCGGTCACGGACCGCTGCAACCTACGCTGCCTTTATTGTATGCCTGAAGAAGGTGTACCGTGGAAGGAGCACGACTCCCTCTTGTCACTCGAGGAAATCGAGCGATTCGTCGCGGTCGCCGCACAAGATGGTATCTCCCGTATCCGCCTTACCGGTGGCGAGCCACTCGTTCGCCCGGGAATCGCCGGCCTGATCAGCGCGATCACGAAGATACCCGGTATCGAACGCGTCGCCCTCACGACAAACGGCATACTTCTACCAAAAATGGCACAGGAGTTGAAAGAGGCGGGATTATCACGGGTCAATATCTCACTCGATACCTTGGATCCTGAGCAATATACGTATATAACACGGCGCGGTAAACTCGAGGATGCGCTTGCCGGTATCGAAGCTGCCCTTGAATATGGTTTTGCACCTGTGAAGATCAACTGCGTCGTCGTGCGATCGCTCCATCAAGACGTACTCGCCTATGCCAAGCTATCGATCGATCGTCCCTTGCATATCCGCTTCATCGAATATATGCCGGTCGGGACTTCGTCCGGTGGAGAAGGCCACGGCTGGACCGCCGATGATACTGTGCCGAGCGATGAACTGATCGGAATCATTAATGACCTCGCGGCAAAGGACGGTCTCGGCACGTTGGAACCCGTCGCCTACAATGAAGCGCCGGGTGGTTGGGGTCCGGCACGTTATTATCGTTTCCCCGGCGCACAAGGTACTGTTGGGTTCATCTCTCCGCTCTCCAATCACTTCTGCGGCGAATGCAATCGTCTACGCCTCACCGCGGACGGCAAACTGCGACCTTGCCTCTTCAGTGATGAGGAGTTCGATGTCAAGACTGCACTCCGGACAGGCACTGATGATGATGTGCGGGATATTCTACGGCACACGCTCGGTGTCAAGCCGGATGAACACCACGATCGCGTTGGAACCGAGCGTACGATGTCACAGATTGGAGGCTGATATGGATCATATCCCCGGAGGGCTCAACGCCGGTACGGCCCAAGATACATCAGCGGATTCACGTGAGCTCACTCACATCGATGAGCGCGGTCAGGCGCGCATGGTCGATGTCTCCGAGAAAGACGACACCAAACGTATCGCCGTCGCCGAGGGATTCATCGCGATGGATCCCGATACACTCGAGATGATCGTGTCGGGTAAAGCGGCGAAGGGTGATGTTCTTGCAACCGCACGCGTCGCAGGTATCATGGGCGCGAAGCAGACGAGTTCGCTCATTCCCATGTGTCACCCCCTGAACATAACGAAGGCGAAAGTCGATCTCGAGGCTGTGGGAGCCGGGGTGCGCGAGGATGGTCGCGTCGGAATCCATGTAACGGCTACGTGTGGCGTCACCGGGAAGACCGGTATCGAGATGGAAGCGCTCACAGCGTGTTCCGTTGCCTGCCTCACGGTGTACGATATGTGCAAAGCGGTCGATCGTGGCATGGAGATAACCGAAATCCATCTCCTTCTTAAAGAAGGCGGTAAGACCGGACTTTGGACACGGGACGTGCCAACTGAAGTGCTACAATAGCTGCTTCGGTTTCGAGCAGGAAGGGATCCCATGGATATCAATTTCGCTATCGTAACGTGCTCTGACACGCGCAAACTCGAGGAGGACTTCGCAGGCTCCGCTCTCAAAGAGCTTATCGAGGAGAACCTCGGGTGGCTCGTTATCAGTCATGTGATCGTCAGAGACGAACGTGCCGACATCGCCGCTGCAATCGTCGAAGCCGTCGATTGCAAGGGTGCGGATATCGTGATCACCTGTGGCGGGAGCGGCTTATCCCTGCGCGATGTCACGCCGGAAGCGACGGCTGACGTATGCGACCGCAATGTACCGGGAATCGCAGAGGCTATGCGCGCTTACTCACTTAAGATAACCGGACGCGCCATGCTCTCACGCGCGGTGTGTATGCAGCGCGGTAAGACGCTTGTGGTGAACTTCCCCGGTAGCCTCAAAGCCGCCAGGGAAAATTGGATGGGTATATACGAGCAGCTCGAGCATGCCGTTCAAATGACGGCCGGCGGCGGGCACTGAAATCAAGCCGCATTCCGATACTCAGATGAATAGAAGATACCGGAAGTGATTTTGCTATGCCGTTAGGGAGTTAGCGCGTGAAGAAAGCAGCACCGACACTGATTATTCTGGCAGGTTGCCTGTGGGGTACCACCGGTGTATTCGTGCGTTCCCTCGGTGATTTCGGGTTCACGTCCATGCAGATCGTCGAGGTTCGCGCTATTCTCGCCACCCTAATGATCTTCCTCATCGTGTTCTTCTACGATAGGAGCCTTTTCAGGATCAAGCTGCGCGATCTCTGGTGCTTTCTGGGGACGGGTGTTCTGAGTGTCGTGTCCTTCAGCTTCTGCTACTTCAAGACCATCGAACTCACTTCGCTTTCGGTTGCGGCCATCATGCTCTACACCGCTCCGCTTTTCGTGATGCTCATGTCCCGCGTTCTTTTTTCCGAGAAACTCTCGCGCTCGAAGGTCGTCGCTCTGATCCTTGCTTTCGGCGGTTGCATCTTAGTGAGCGGAGTCCTTTCGAGCAATGCCTCCCTTTCTTTGTCCGGGGTCCTCTTCGGTCTTGGTTCCGGCATCGGTTATGCTCTCTACAGCATCTTCACCCGGTTTGCGATCAACAGGGGATACCACGCCCTTACCATCATGATCTACACCTTCTTCTTCGCGAGTATCGGAGGGGCGTTCTTCACTGATTTCACGGCGATGCGATCTATCGTCTTCGAAGCACCGTCGATTTTGGGGTTCCTTGCCCTTTACGTGCTCACCACAACGATCCTTCCTTACCTCTTCTATACACTCGGTCTCGGTAAAGTCGAGAATTCCAGGGCGTCGATCATGGTCTCTATCGAGCCGGTGGTCGCGACCTTGATCGGGATCCTATTCTTCGCTGAAGTCCCGACCTTCTCGGCATTCCTCGGCATGGCCCTCGTCATCAGCGCATTGGTGCTTCTCAACGTACGGGCACTCATGACTTCTCCACGTCCATCCGGTTCAGAGGATTCATAAACCGAGGGCTCCTAAGCTCCGTCGGCTTAGCTGGTACACTCGATGGTGATGGTAGTGAGAAAGCTCGGAGGTGCCCCACCCGGTTGCTTCGGGTAGAACACCTCCGGTACGTCGAAAACGTGATTTACTGTACGGAGTAGGTGATGTCGGCGACGTCATCGAGGGTGTCGAGCGTGTAGATGCCGACTCCCTCGTTCGAGCACACGTACATGTAATCCCCGATGAAAAGTCCTCGTGTATTGTAGACGCCATACGTGCTGCTGATCGTCTTCCTCAGATAGAAGCCTTCGGCATCGGAGTACCCATAGACCACGTAGCTGCTTTCCACGGGGAAGCCGATGATGTCGTTTTCCTGTGAAATGAAGACCGCTTTATGGTTGTAGAGAGCTTCGGACCAAGAGTCATCAAGCACCGAGGTGCTGATCTCATTCACGGTCAGTGGGTCCGAGGTGTCGAACATGGAAAGCTTGATGCCATCCGTGAATCCGGTCTCTTCGTCGACGGCCATTCCAAGGCCGAAGAGGTAACCCTCCTGATATACATGCAGGTATTGGGAGAAACCGGGGATCTTCAGTGCGCTCAAGACGACAGGCGAGGCCGGATCGGCCAGGTCGACGGCGAAAAGCGGATCGACTTGTCGATAGGTGACGAAGTACCCGACCGGACCGTCGAAACGGACTGAATATACCCGCTCATCTTCAGCCAGGCCTTCGATGCTACCGTGTGTCTCGAGGCTCTCGTCGAGGACATAGAGCGCGTTCTCGGAGATAGTCTCGCCCTCCTGCCAGCTTTCCACATTGTAGTCGTCGTCGGTGAGGATCCGGTAAGAGTAGGAGTCGATCGTCGTTACGACGCGCAGATATCCCTCGTACTCATCGAGGGAGAATTGGTTGAGAAGTCTTCCTTTGATGATGGCACTTGCACCGAGCTCGAAGAATCCGTCGCTCAGCGCAAAGCGAGTGATGCGCGTATCCACCGTTTGGACATAGTCGACGATCGTATAGACGCTTTCCGTATAAGGTTCACTTTCTTCCAAACCGTAGATGGTTTCACCTATATAGAGGTTGTCGGGACTCATGTAAAGGGTGTCGCAAGTACCGAGCATGCATTGCGTGGAGATACGCGACCCGTCCTCAAGGTTCACGGAAGAGATCACGGTGAAGCTGATGGTGTCGAACTCGGGCATAATGCAGATATCACTCGGGTCGATAAGCTTCGCCGTTCC
>JAAXUU010000397.1 GCA_013335845.1 Actinomycetota bacterium | reverse complement strand
CTCATTATTTCATGGGAGTCCGTCAAAATCGCCTGAACCATGCGTGCGATGGATGCAGCCGGTGCGTAGAATGCGGACCCGGTCTTGAGAAGGGACACTACCTCCGCGCCACCGCCGATCGTGCGCTGGCATACCGATTCGACATCTTCTTCCGACATCGTATCGGTGATGGAGACACCGTCTATCGTCGTGAAACGCGGCAGACATACCATCGCCTCTCCGTGCGCTCCTACCGCGAGGGCATCGATCGAATCGATCGGAGCGCCGGTCTTCTCGGCGATAGCGAAGGCGAAACGTGCGGAATCGAGCACTCCACCCATACCCATGAGCCTGTTCTTGGGGATACCAGCCTCTTTGTAAGCGAGGTAGGTCATGACGTCGAGAGGGTTCGTGACACATATGACGATGGCGTCGGGAGAAGCGGCGATCGCCTCGCTTATGACGGATTTCATGATGGATGAGTTGATGCCGAGGAGATCCTCGCGCGTCATACCGGGTTTGCGTGCCACACCGGCTGTGATGACGACGATGTCACTGCCCGCTGTATCCCCGTAATCGTTGGTTCCGCTTATGCGGGGACCGAACTTCTCGATGGAACGCATGTGCATCATATCGAGCGCTTTGCCCTGCGGCAGACCCTCGGCAACGTCGATCATAACGACATCGCAGACATTTTTGAGCACGAGGAGCTCAGCGGCGCTGGCTCCTACATTTCCCGCTCCAACGATAGTAACCTTCGGATAACCCATCTTCACTCCTTATTGCTCTATGCACACAGTCGCGCTGCTATATGCACGCAGTCGGACCTTCGTGCTACGGATACGAGAGAAAACCTACTTCTCCGCACTTTTCTTCTCGGTCGTCTTCTTTGCAGCCGGTTTCTTTGCAGCCGGTTTCTTCTCGGTCGACTTCTTTGCGGCTTTGCCCTTTTCAGCCTTACCCTTTTCCGCTTCTTCTTTCGCGGGGCATGACATATTCACGCATACATGCCAGGGGCCGCGCCTCGACTGCACCACAACCACGGGAGCGCCGCACGTCTCGCATATCTCGTCCTCATAGGACAGCGCACCGTTTTGAGGGAGCGGATAGCTCGTCTGGCACAGGTCATAGTTGGTACAGCGAACGAATCGCTTGAGCGTCCGCGGTGATTTCTGTGCGATGAGTCGCCCTTCGCGTCCATCCGCGGCACATGCGGGACAGGTCCCTACGAAGACTTCCGGCTCCTTATTACTTTGGCATTGAGGGTCGAGGCAGAAGATCTTGGGCTTCGACCGAAACGGTGTGACCTTTATCTGCGGGGTGCCGCACAAAGGACAGAGCTCGTCGATAGCCTCGAGTTTGCCTTGTGGCAAGGGGTACGTCACATCGCAGTCAGGCCAAGACGAGCACCCCACGAAGTTCGACCGTGTTTTCGCCGAGCTCTTCACCAACAGGTCATTGCCGCATTTAGGACAAGCACCTACCCGTGCATCAGCAGCTGCGGCATCGGCGATAGCGAGACCCATCTCCTCTTTGCGGGGTATCAGATCATCGATTATCTCAGCGAGAAGGGTGCGCGAATGCGTTACGACGGCCTCTTGTGAAGTCTTACCCGCAGCTATATTGTCCATCTCGCGTTCGAGTTCCGCCGTCATATCCGGCGATGTTATGTGTGGGGCGAATTTCTCCAGAGCATCGCAGATCGCAAGCCCCAGCGCAGTCGGCTCGATGGGATCGTTCTGTACATAACGGACGTCATACAGACGCTCGATGATCGAGTGACGAGTGGACTTCGTGCCCAGTCCGCAGCTCTCCATTTCCTGGATGAGTTTTCCCTGTGAATA
>JAAXUU010000154.1 GCA_013335845.1 Actinomycetota bacterium | reverse complement strand
TGCCTCTCAGGTAAAGCCTCGGGTCGCCGAGACAAGTGACGAACTCCGCGATAAGATCGACGAAGCCCGCGATCGCATCGCAAGCCAGATCAGCAAGAATGCAGCTGCCGCCCATGACGTGATCAGTGAGAAGGTTCCTGCTGCCGCCATCAAGATCGACGAGTTCGCAGGTGCTGCAAAGGAGAAGGCGGATCAAGCTGCCGAGATGATCAAGTCGAAGGAAGTCGGATTCGATTCCGTACTCGAGCATGGTGTCCCGGTTGAGTTCGACCTGACCATCCCGGCACAGGTCGAGCAAGCAATCCCGACCGCTCCCATAGCCGCAGCTTCGGCTGAGGCGGAAGCTGCGGCTCCGGTCATCGCCCCGGATACATATACCGCACGGTAATCTAGGGTAGATACAAGCTTACTACGCGGACCGGTTCCTTCGCGGGAGCCGGTCCGCTGTGCAAGAAAGAGGAACATCGTGCAAACGACAAAACATATGCGCGGTACCCGCGTGCTCGGTGGGAAAAAAGGCAAGCGCAAAATAGGCAAGGTCTCGGTGACGGTCTTTCATCCTGAAGAGCCGCGCGTGGTGGGTTATATCGTCAAGCGCCCCGATATTCTATGGATGATAAAACGCTCCGATAAATTCATCGCGTTCGACGCGTGCGAGATGGTCGACGGTCGTATCGTTGCAAAACTAGGAAATGATTCATGGGACGAAGCCGCCACGAAACGACTCGGCATCGATTATGACAAATGTATCCTATGGGAGAATATGCCTATCAAAACCGAAGACGGTTTCGAGTTGGGGCATGTCGGCGTCGTCGCGTTCAATGATTACACGGGGAAAGTCACGTCCATCTCGTCTTCCGACGGTGCGGCAGCGCGGGCGATCCTAGGGGCCTACGAGATTCCCGTCGAAATGATCTCGGGATACAACAAAGGCTATCTTGTGGTTTCCACGCAAGCCCGCGATGTGGAAGCGTCAGGTGGAGTTGCCGCTAAAGCGGGAAGAACGACCGCAAAGGCCACAAAAAGCTTGACCGTTGCTTCAGTGAAGGCCGGAAATGCTATAAATGAGAGCGCGTATGCTCTTGGAGGCTTGATCGGGAAAGCGAAAAGCTCGATCGAAAGCATCACGGAGGATGTTGAACCGGAAGATGCGGCACAGCCCGCTTTAGGGGAATCCGGCGCATCCGAAGCAGAGACGAAGGTGGCTGAAGATGTGAAATCTTCGAAGACCGATGTTGCTGCGCGCGCGGTTGGGGAGCACTTGGGGAAAACGAAAGGCATGTTCTCTTCTTTCAAGGAAGAGTATAAGAAAGGGGCTTCGAAGGATGACTGAGCGCTACGGGGAGCCGGAGTATCGTTCTTCTCAAGGCGTCAACCACCCTGATACCGGTGCCGAAAGTGCACCCGGTACGGGAGTCCGTGGGGATTCCGACCCTCTCAAAGCATCTCGGCAAGCGAATCCGCCCCGGGAGGTACATGATACATCCGGGTCGGATTATTCCCGTTCGAACTAGTCCCGTTCGAATACCTCGCGTTCGAATGCTTCACATCAGAGTACCTCGCGTTCGAATGCAGCACGTCCAACTTCATCGCGTCCGAACACTTCACATTCTAACCCTTCACATTCCAACTCCACCTATTCGGGTACCTCGCGTTCCAACCCATCTCGCTCGGGGAAGCCGGCCAACTCTCAGCCCTATGGTGGTTACTCTCCACAGAAGTACTCTCGCTCAAATTACGGGCAATACTCCCGTGGAACCAAACCTCGCAGCCGCGGATCACGCGCCCTTGCGGCCATTGCAGCCCTACTCGTGGTATGTGGTATCGGCTTCGGTATCTTCTGGTATTTCCACACACTGCCTATTTTGGTTAGCGTTAACGATACCGAGTACGAACTCGATTACAAGACGACCTACCAGGACCTACACGATCAGGGCATGCTCGTCGCAACCTATGGGGACTTCCTCGCTGTCGATGGAAGTATCATCGAGCAGGGTGGCGGAGCCATCTACAAAATCCTCGATGACGGCGAACTTGTGACAGATTATTCCGCGCGACTTCACAAAAACGATGTGATTACGGAAGCTCGCGGAGACGATGTCACCGAGGAAAGCTCTATTGTGGAGACGGTTATTCCTTGGACATGGGATGTCGAGGATTCCTATAACTTCTATAACGGCTCACTCAGTTTGGTCGTCAACGAGGGAACAGATGGTGTCGATAGGATGGAAACCGGTAAGGTATCGGGAATCACCATTCTGAGCCCTACGTCTGTCGCTATGGTACCCCGTCTGATCAGAACCTACACGTTAACACCGGCAGATGGGCAGAAGGTCATCGCCCTGACGTTCGACGATGGTCCCAACCCCGATGCAACGCCCCAGATGCTCGACCTCCTGAATGAATTCAATGCAAAGGCGACATTCTTCGTGCTAGGCGAAAATGTCGAGGCATTTCCTGAGCTTGCGAAGAAAGTGGCGGAACAGGGCAGCCAAGTGGCTTCGCATTCCTATTCCCATGCATCGAGTGATTATCTCGACCGCATCAGTTCTGAGGCGATAGCGAATCAGCTTTCCCTCGCTCAAACCGCTATCGTGAACGCGACAGGGGTAACCACCACTGTCGTTCGTCCTCCCGGTGGGAACTTCGACTATGATTCCTGGTCGGGGACGGGGAGCTACCTTACTGCAGCTGTCGGCTGGGACATCGATACGGAAGACTGGAAGAAGCCGGGTGCCGACGTTATTGCGAGTAGGGCGATCAGCTCCGCGAAACCCGGTTGCATCATCTTGATGCATGACGGCGGAGGCGACAGAAGTCAGTCCATCGAGGCGGCGCGGATCATTCTCGAGACGCTCACGGCGCAGGGTTATACCTTCGTGACGGTCGATGAACTCATACAAATCCAAAGAGACCAACTCAAGGCCGAAGGGGTTATTCCCAGCTAGAAGGAGCCGTTCCGAGCCAGAGAGTGTGATTCCTAGCTTGGAGTCATCTCGGCTAGGTAATGTCCAGCCTTTTGGTGTCGACTTATAGGTATGGACTTCTAGATGTCGACTTCTAGGCATAGACCTTCAGATTATTTGCGTGGGGGTGAGGATGAAATCCATCTTCATATCATGTGGGTCGGAGGGCAATTCATCGACGACCTGCTCATCGAAGGCTATTCCAACGCATAGGCAATCTTTGCGAATCCGTTCCAAGTAGCGGTCATAGCACCCCGCCCCGAACCCTAGACGGTTCTTCTGCCTGTCGAATCCCACACCGGGGATGAGCATGATATCGAATTCGCACGGTTCGATGCGTTTGAAATCTGCGCATATTTCTTCACCGAACATCTTATTGGGTCGCGTGATGAAAGCAGGTAGCTCGGATGCGGCAGTTGCGCGCGTATCGACCACATAGAAATCCATCGACTCATGCGAGTGTGTGCACGGGAAGGCGACGGTAGCGCCGATTCCATAGAACAACTCAAGTGCATCCGTTGCGTCGAGCTCTTCCGGTAGGGAGCAGTAGGCGGCGACGTAAGGTGTGTTGGGAAGATCATGGGTTTCCAAGAATGCGGCGAGCATTCCCTTGAGACGTGATGCCGCGACTTCGCGCTCTTGCGAAGAGAGAGCGGCGCGTGCCGCGAAGAGCGTTGCGCGATAAGATTGTTTGTCCATCATAAGTGACTCCATCTTAACCGACTCCGATAATCTGCATGACGAGTAGTGCGACCGTGAGCGCGATCACCACGATGACCATTGCCCAGCTCAGGATATTGTAGATCTTTCCATTCGTGTTCTTCTTCATGATGCGTTTATCGTTAACCAGTTTGAGCATGAAGATTAGCAGTATGGGGAGCAGGACACCGTTAATGACTTGGGCGAAGAGCATGATCTGCATGAGATTGACGCTCGGTAACAAGACTAAGACTACGCTGATTGCTATGATAAGCGTGTACAGAGTCTTGAATGTCGGTGCTTCCTTCCATGAGTGATTGAGTCCGCGCTCCCAACCGAAGGCCTCGCATATCGCGAACGAGGTCGTGAGAGGCAGGATGCACGCTGCAAGCAAGGAGGCAGCGACCAATCCGAGCGCGAAGAGGTTCTGCGCATTGGCGCCGGCGATGGGTGCAAGAGCTGAGGCTGCGTCGGCTGCGCTACTTATCTGTATGTGTTGCGGAAAGAGGACCGTACCCGTGGTGATGATGATGAACCAGGCGACGAGACAGGCCACGATTCCCCCCGTCACGATATCGATACGCTGCAGGAAGAGCTCCTTCACCGTGACGCCTTTCTCGACGACGTTGTTCTGGGTGAAGAACAGCATCCAGGGGGCGATGGTCGTTCCGATCGTAGCGATGACGAGAGACACGAAACTTACATTCGTCTCGAAGTGGGGGATAGCGGTGGCCGAAAAGACGGTGCCCCAATCCGGCTTGGATAGGAACGCGGCGAAGAAATAGGTCACGAAAACGCATGATATGACGAGGAAGATCTTCTCGACACGCTCGTGGGAACCGCCGATAACCAATGTCCAAACCGCGATAGCCGCGATGGGAACCGAAACGTATTTGCTGACACCGAACAATTCCATACCCGCAGCCACACCTGCGAACTCCGAAAGGGTGGTGGCGGTATTCGCCAAGAAGAGCGCTGTCATCGCGAATGCTGCAAGTTTGATGCCGAAACGCTCGCGAATGAGCGACGAGAGG
>JAAXUU010000396.1 GCA_013335845.1 Actinomycetota bacterium | reverse complement strand
CAAGGCACATAATCCCGCAATCTATGTCATCACCGACGTCTGCCTCTGCGAATATACGAGCCATGGGCATTGCGGCGTGCTCGACGAAAACGGTTACGTGCTCAATGACCCAACACTCGACCTTCTCGCACGTGAAGCGGTGAGCCATGCGATAGCCGGTGCCGATATGGTCGCTCCCTCGGATATGATGGATGGACGTATCCTCGCTATCCGAACGGCACTCGATGAGGCTGGATTCATCAATGTGCCGATCATGGCCTATTCGGTTAAATATGCATCTGCATACTACGGTCCTTTCAGGGATGCAGCCGATTCCGCGCCCGCTTTCGGCGACAGACGTGCCTACCAGATGGACCCCGCGAACGTTGAGGAAGCACTGCGTGAAGCGAGTCTCGACATCGAAGAGGGAGCCGATATGATCATGGTCAAACCGGCTCTTTCATATTTGGATGTTCTACGTCGCGTGACCGACGAGTTCGGGTTTCCGACGGTTGCCTACAATGTATCCGGAGAATATGCGATGGTCAAAGCGGCGGCAGCTCAAAACTGGATCGACGAGAAGCGTCTCGTCTTGGAAACCCTTCTTTCGATGAAACGGGCAGGAGCTTGTGCGATCATCACGTATCATGCGAAAGACGCCGCTCGCTGGCTTGCAGAATAAGGAGTACCTTTGAACGACGAAACAAAGCATACAGCGGAATTCGAGCAGGCGTTGGCAGAGGTTGAAGCACCCTGTGGCTCGACGGCGGTCGCCATGCCGATGGGTCACTCAGGTGGCCATCCCGGAGGACATCCAAGTGGACATCCCGCACTACAACCGGGAGGTCATCCCGGGGCGCAACGTATGGGCGGTGCCCGCTCGATGGGTTTCAGACCGGGCGGCGGCTCTGCATCGAAAGCTTATGAGGAACTCACAGGCATAAAGGCACCGCGCATCATCGCGTGGGAGATCACCCGTTCTTGCAATCTTTCCTGTGCCCATTGCCGTGCCGCTTCGAATTTCGGGCACTATGAGGGGGAACTTTCACTCGATGAGATAAAGGCGACTATCGATGATATCACCTCGATCACCAATCCTATCATCATCCTCACCGGTGGCGAGCCTCTTCTTCGCCCCGATATCTGGGAGATCATCGACTACGCTCAAACAAAGGGGGCCATGCCCGTCATCGGTACCAATGCCACCCTTATAACCGAAGAGATCGCCGCGCAGATGGCCTCACACGGAATTCCACGCATCTCGGTCTCACTGGATTTCCCAGCCGCAGAAGAACACGATAGATTCAGAGGCGAAGATGGAGCGTTCGATGCATCGATTCGGGGTATCAGATTCGCGCAGAAACACGGTGTCGGCGTTCAGATAAACACGACTGTCACCAAGCTCAACCATCTGCGTCTTGCGGAAATGCACGAACTCGCACTTTCCCTCGGTGTCGACGCATTCCATATCTTCTTACTGGTCCCGACCGGCAGGGGAGAGGATTTGAAAGATGTCGAACTCACACCCGACGAATATGAAACAGCCCTCACGTGGGCATATGAGTGTCAGAAAACTTCTCCGCTCCACTTCAAGCCGACGGATGCACCACAATATTATAGGATCATCCACCAAAAACAGCGCGAAGAGGGTTCTCCTGTCACCGCCGAACGCTATGGCTTCGATGCGATAACGCGTGGTTGTCTCGGTGGTATCACATTCTGTTTCATCAGCCATATCGGTGACATCCAACCTTGTGGATATTTCGATATGCAGCTGGGAAATGTGAAGGAGAAGCCGTTCTCGGAAATCTGGACGAACAGTCCCGTATTCGAAGACTTGCGCGAT
>JAAXUU010000153.1 GCA_013335845.1 Actinomycetota bacterium | reverse complement strand
CGGCTTTTATGTTGTGAGATAAGAGCCATGATTTCCGCTTCACGCGCAGTAAGCCCATAGTGCGACGCGAGCTCGTCGCAGCGCATCATAAAGCGTTCGCGTGATCCGGGTACGCGTAGCTTGTTTTCCAGTGATATACCCGAGGCTCCCCAGTCTCCGTTGACTGACTTTTCCCGCGTCCAAATAAAGGCACATATAAGGACAAGTGCTATACCGCAAAGCGTTATACCCATCAAGAATCGTAAATCGGACAAAAGGGCTGTCTGTTGCAATGCGCGACGGGTTATGACGCCCGCGAATAAAGCCGCCTCACTCGAAGCACGTGCGATTGCGAATAATCGTAAGCTCGGAATCTCAAAGCGATATACCAGATTCGCCAGCATGAGCAAAATGAAGATGGTGAACCACACGTACGCCAGTTTTATCAAAAAGGATACAACATAACCCCAGATCGGCCCTGCGAAGGGAACCAAGGCAAACGCCGCAAGAAAGAGTGGCAGACTCACTTTTGCCAGGAAACGCACGTCCGTGCGGTCGGTGCGCACGAGAGCGGTGATGATGATGGTAATGCCGGCCAATCCGGTGGCTGCAACACGATGAATGGCTCCAACACCTTCGGGGCTCGTCAGCAACGATCCAGCCAAACCGGACAGTAATCCTGCAACAGCCATAATGCCGATCAGTTTACCCGGCAAGGGGTAATGCATGTCTGATGACGGCTGCCTCTCAGCAGGAACCAGACGAAAACTCAGAACCACGCAGATGAAAGAAGCGAGCGGCAAGAGCGAAGTTGCGATAATCGCGAACGGAGCGGTCATTATCCCGATAACGAACGCCACGAGCGCAGCAAAAACGCAGGACGAGGCACCATACATGAGCATTTGCGTTGCACCCATCTGACAGTATGCCTCCGCCCAAAGACAAAAAAGCACGGCTCCACCTATGGCGGTCAAGGCCGATGTGACATAGATGATGGGTAGCGAAGCGCCGATGGGAATTATATAAAGGCCGATCACTGCCGTTCCAAGTGCAGTCAAGGCGACGCTAGCCGCACCGGCACCGAGATGTTGGCTTAAACGTCCGAGTCGTTTTGCCATCAGAGCAAGAACGATAAAGGTACCGATGTCGCCAAACCGCATGCCGATGTCGAAGGTGTTGCGAAAGCTGGGGTCGAATCCCACTCCGGGGAATATTGACACGACATGTGTACAGCAGAGCCATGAAACAAGGAGCCCCATACCCAAGAAGCGCAGCGGGAACAAGAGCGACGAAAGCGGCTCTTTTTCGTAAGCCTGTTCATCGGATGCAAGGGCGCGCATCACGTCACCTGACTTCACTGATGTCCTCCCCAGATCACGCCGTATCACTTAGATTGGTCTCTTCCGCCTTATTATAGCAGGTCCGGCTTACAGCAAAACAAGTTGAATGTTAGATACCTCAAGTGAAGAATGCAGGGGTTATGCTAGGGGTGACATCTATTCACCCCTAGCCATCTCGAGTTCACCCGCGACAAATCCCATGTCGGATGGAAAGATAGCATCAGCGCATCGAGGGATGCGCCCAAGTCTGCAAATCAGTGGACGGATTATCGGGGTAGGACTTTCAGGAGGAATCCACATGAAAAAAAGCTCGATTGATACAACGTCGGTTTTGTCGCGTCGCAAATTTTTAGCCTTAGGCAGCATTGCCGCTATCGGGAGCGCCGCTGTCCTCAGCGGCTGCGGAGCGAAGCCCGAAGATACGGCCAGCTCGGCAACGACAGCCACGGAAACCACCAACGCCATGAAGACGGCAACCGAGACAAAGGACTGCGATATCGCGATCGTCGGTGCAGGCGGCGCCGGTATGTGGGCCGCAGTCGAGGCTGCCCGCGCAGGTAAACATGTCATCGTCATCGAAAAGGGTGGAAGCGTAGCTGTTGCGAATGGTTCTCTCGCGGGTGGTCCGTTTATCGTCGGCTCAAAACTGCAGCAAGCAGCCGGTATAGACTTCACAGTTGAAGAGGCCTTCAAGCACATCATGGAATACGCGCATTGGGCTACGAATGCCGCTGCCATCAAAAAAGCCGTCGAACTTTCAGGTGACACCATCGACCGTTTCACGGATGAGTTCGGCGTTGCGACCGGTCTCCGCCCCGATAACTACGGAGCAGGCCATGCATCGGTCCGCGCGAATTTCCAATCCGATCCCAAAGATTCCAAGACGCAAGCAAAGGGCGAAGATCGCATGGGCCCGTTGCAGAAATGGGTCGAGGGGAAAAGTGGCGAGTTCTTGTTCAACACGGCAGGCTTGCACCTGATCATGGAAGACGGATCGTGCACCGGCGTGCAGTGCGAGCAGGGTGAGACCGTCATCGATGTGAAAGCAAAGGCCGTCATCGTGGCAACGGGCGGATTTTTGGGTAGCCCAGATATGATGGTCGAGAAGTTCGGCACATTCGTCAATCCCCTTGGTAATATCTTGTCCGTAGGAGAGGGTATCGAAATGGTCCAGGCGGCAGGCGGCCAGCTTTCCACGCAGTGGGGTATCGCCGGCAACGAGTTTTCCGGTTCCAACAAAGATGCAGAAGGCGTTTGGGGTAGAACGAACGCTGCATTCTCCATCGGTATCTATGGCACGCTTTTGGTCAACAATCAAGGTCGTCGTTTCAGCAACGAGGGTAGGTTCGCCAATCTGCCGCTCGCATTGGGTGGAGCCATCTCTTTGATCGGTGGACAGTACTACGCAGTAGTCGACCAAGCATTCGTCGACGGACTCAACTCAGGTGTCGACGCCTGGACCCTCTGCGGCTCCGATGCCGAGAATTGGCGCACCGGTTCTATGACTCTCAAGGGCAAGGCCCTTGAAGACGTTCAGGTCAATATCGACGCGGCGATCGCGGCAGGTTGGGCCTTCAAAGCCAATACCCCCGAAGAGCTTGCCGAGGCTATCGGAGCGCCCGGTTTGGTCGATACGCTCGCTCAGTATAACGAGTACTGTGCGGCCGGAAAAGATGATCAGTTCTATAAGCCGGCTTGCTTCCTGCAGCCCGTAACCACCGGCCCGCTGTATGCGTTCCAATACGAGCCGAGTGCATGGGTGACCATCGGTGGTATCCGCACGAACGATCGCCTGCAAGCGATCGACGCCGAAGGACTGGCTATCAATGGTTTATATGTAGCCGGAGCTGATAACGGCACCCTCATGAGCGCTCCATATTGCGACTACGAAGGCTACTCGCTCATGTGCGCTTACACCGGTGGTCGTATGGCTGGAATGAATGCCGCCGAGGAAATCGACGCATAGGGATACTCTCGGGTCTTTTAACCGAGCATTACCTATGCATTAAAAAGCATCACAGTACAAGAATCGGCTCGGGTCCTTAACGGTCCCGAGCCGATTTCATTTCAGAGGGTTTCGATACGCCCCATGTACTTTCGATACGCTTCATGCGCAATCAGGATTCATCGCAAGTTCGGAAACGTTGCAAATCCGGATACTTCGCATGCCTGGATACATCGGTCACTTCGCCGGATAAACCCCTGTGGAGATGAGCAAGCGGTTGAGTGCGTTCAAATACGCCTTCGTGCTCGAGACGATGATATCGGGGTCTGCTCCGCGACCGGTGAATACCGTGCCATCGGAAGCTGTGATACGGATGGTCACTTCACCGATAGCATCGATACCGCGGGTGATGGATTGGACGCTGAACTCCGCCAAGTCGTTTTCGACATTGACGATGTTATTGACGGCCTTATAAACTGCGTCAATCGGTCCTGTTCCGTACGCACACGTGGTGTGTTCTTCTCCGTCGCGATCGAGGAGCTGGATCGTTGCAGTAGGCGTGAGCGGGAAACCGCAGGATATCTGAACGGATTTCAACGTGAACACCGCAGAAACATTACGGTCACGCTCACCCACCAAGGCCTCGAGATCCTCGTCGTAGACTTCCTTCTTCCTATCGGCGAGTTCGAGGAACGCATGATACAAGTCTTCGAAAGCATTCGCGTCCAAACTATAACCGAGTGCTTCCAAGCGATATCTCAAAGCTGCATGCCCGCTTCGGGCGGTCAGTATGATCGAAGTTCCCCCTGCGCCGACATCTGCAGGATCGATGATCTCATAGGTCGCACGTTCCTTGATGACACCGTCTTGGTGGATACCCGACGAATGCGCGAATGCGTTGGCTCCCACAATCGATTTATTGGGCTGTACGAGGATACCCGTAATGGACGACACCATCTTGGATGCGCGCACGAATTCGGTAGTGTTGATGTCCGTATGCGCGTCGAGTTCGTCCTCATGGACCTTGATCGCCATGACGATCTCCTCCATGGCGGTATTTCCCGCTCGCTCACCCAGGCCGTTGATGGTGCATTCGACTTGCCGTGCACCGTTTTTCACACCCTGCAATGCGAGAGCGGTGGCCATGCCTAGGTCGTTGTGGCAATGGACCGAGAGGATGATATCCTCGATACCGTTGACCCTCTCCATAAGATAACGGATGCGCCCACCGAACTCTTCGGGGAGCGAGTATCCGGTCGTGTCGGGGATATTTATCACGGTAGCACCCGCGGCGATGACAGCCTCGCAGACGCGGGCAAGATACTCGTACTCACTGCGCCCTGCGTCCTCGGCATAGAATTCGACGTCATCAACGAAGCGTCTCGCAAGTTTGACAGCGGCGACAGCGCGTTCGAGTGCCACTTCTTCAGTGATACGC
>JAAXUU010000152.1 GCA_013335845.1 Actinomycetota bacterium | reverse complement strand
CGCAGGCTAGCTATGTAAGTGGATTCACAGGATCGATGGAGGACTATTACAAGAGCAGCTATTACGTCGTCGAAGTGGAGAACGGCACCATCACCGCTCTCGATCAGAAGTACACGCCGTAGTTCGACCGGTGGGTACACACTAAAAACAACTGGGAAACACCTGCGCCGAGCTAACGATGCGACTTGAGCTCTTTGAGTATCTTGATATTTTCTTTGGATATATGGTCGAGCATTGTTTGTAGATGCTCTTCAGATTCTTTGCTCTGAACATTCTGCCCAACCATGATTATACTCAACAAAACAAGCTGCAAAAACGTTTGCGCTATCCACGAGATTATTATGATAACGCTACCGGATAGTATCGCTGCAGGTAATGATATGAGCGCTATAGCTGCGAATATATAGGCACAGCGCATCGATCCCACAGCTTTGGTTACTTTGATAGCTACCTTATCGTTGAATTCTCGAAATTTGCCCATCACTCATCCCTGCCCCTCGATTCGAAAGCTGACTGTTTTTAATGGATAGCACTCAGAACGATACTCGTATTGCCACCCTAATCGAATGGCTGTCACGCGCCTCGCATATGTTGTCGCGCATATTCGTACATCATGATTGCTGCCGCCTGCGCGACATTGAGGCTGCGCACGGAACCGTATTGGGGAATATAGAGCGCTCGTCCGTTGCATAGCTCGATGACTTCAGACGAAAGACCGAGCATCTCTTCTCCGTAGATGAACGCAGTCTTTTCAGGCAGCGTCACGTCGAAAACCGGAACGGGTTCGTATTCCGGGTTGTTATCGACAGGAAAGATCGTGTATCCCTCCTCGATTAGCGTGGGTAATCCGGTAAGATCCTCTGCGAAGACCACGTGTTCGAAATGGTGTGTCCCCACCGTACCCCGCCGATCGAATTTGCGTTTGCCCACGATCCAAACTTCTTTCGCGACAAATGCATTGTTCGCCCGAATCACCGACGCCTTATTGAAGTCGCCCGTCAGATTCATGCAGATGTTGATCAGCGGCGTGCGCTTCACATCAAGCGAATCACAGATCTCGCTCATCAACTTGTCTTTATATTCATCGATCACGTTGTTCGCGTTTCCCGAACCGAACGCATAGCTACCCATGGGAATCCTCGCATTTTCTATCTCGCCTTAAGAGTGCGTTGCAGCTCAAAACTGTAGCCCCGCTTACAATAGGGTAATTATACGCAGTGTTCTCCAAAAATAATTGTATAGTGCAACGGAGAATGGCAAACACCGAATTCACAAAGAGTTCGGCTTTCGTATAGAGGGACGTTCACATTAAGGAATGATACCGATGAATGATCCGCGCTCGATACGCAAAAAGCATGACCGCACTACTCGCGCAGCTGTGTGGGTTGCCCGGTTGGTTGTCTGCGCCGTTTTCCTTGTGAACGTCGATTGCGCTGCGGGGTTCCTTACCAGTCCCGAACTCTACGCTCCAGGCTTCGAACTGTCCGGCATAGAGGGCAGGATGGCGGTCCAAGGATTAGGCGTTGCGTTCCTTATGTGGAATGCGACCTATCCGTTTGTAATCATGAATCCTTGTTGCCAGATGACGTTGTTCTTCGTGGTTCTCGTCCAGCAATTCATCGGGCTCATAGGTGAGTCCTTTCTGCTTTGGAGCCTTCCGGCCGGGCACGAATCGATTGCATCGACGATAACTCGCTTCATCCAATTCGATGCCCTTGGGCTAGTGCTTATGGCGGCAGCGTTCGCGCTGCTGATGTTTACGCAGAGGGATGAAGTGGTCACCGGATAAGACAGAAGGCAGAAATTCTTCAACCACTCTGACTTCTTATAAACATAGAACATCTCAAAATCTCGCAGTGAGTACTTCTCAAGAAAAACGAAGTAATCCACATCGATCCGAAATATGCAGCAAAATCATTCCATGACGTTTTGCCAACGACACTGCTTGCTGGGTGGGCAAAGCTTTTGAGGCCAGTACTGAGATGCCGGCTCGAATTACTTTCATCGCCATGTCGATAGGCACCCGACCACTGGTGAACAAAATGCAGCTACGCCGATCTATACCCGCGCTCTCCGCCCAACCGATGACTTTATCGATAGCATTGTGACGAGCGATATCCTCACGGCAACAAATAATCTTCCCATCTTGCATAAGCAGGGCGCTATGCGCGCTACGGGTGGCTGTATAGAGAGGTGTCTTCATCTCCAAATATTCCGCCATATGGGAAATCCATTCCGGCTCCCAAGCAACCGGTCGTAAAGGACAAGGGTCGTCCCAAGAGCTTGGTAGCATAACAGCCGTCCGCTCGTTGGCACAACAGGTTGATGAAACATGAACAACGTTAGTCGTTGCGTAGTGCGAACATCCTGGTCGTATCATCACCTTGGCGCATGTTCCTTGCTCGTCGATATCAAGTGATGCGATGTCTTCCTTTGTGCGAATGATGCTTTCCGTAATCAAGCGACCGATAATCAAATCCGTCAAATCGGCAGGCGTGCAAACTATCTTCAGCCATACATCACCCTCAAGCCATACATCTACCTGGTGCTCGCATATGATGTCAATCGAACCTAAAGAGGTGTCCACCGTGGAATAACGAGGGTCGTGATATGTTTCAGATAATCCCCATGATCGTCCCGTATCGTCGACTTCCAAAACTGCAGATCCCCGCATTTAAATCACCGCACTTCTTATACCGCCAAGCCCAAGTGCGACCTTCTGATTCTTATGCTTGGAACACAGAGTTTGGGAGCTTGCGTTAAATGTGCCGAACCATTCGGCCTCTTCGTCTCTTACCGTTTCGGCTGCGCGCTCTGCGGCATAGGCAAGCGACTCTTCTGTTCCCACCTTCTCTCCGCAAACCTCACAACGGACAATCGAGAATTGCCGACCCCAAATGGTTTGTGTATCACCTTCCGTTTGAACCGATATGCTCCCAGTCGGGCAAACGTCAGCGCAGGATGCACAGCCAATACAGGTAAGCGACTCATCGTCATAGGGTGTGGATACTTTTTTCTCCACACCTCGACCTACCATTGAAATAGCTTCGGTACCCAAGATCTTGCATACTTCAACGCAAAGGCCGCAGAGTATACACTTTCCGCCATACTCATTTGCCTCGAGAGTTTCGAGAACCGGAGCGGTCCCGTTGGCCTTGGCCATGTCAATGATAAGCTCAGAATCGGGGGCAAGCCGCTGAAGGAAGGTGTAAATGACCCCGCGTTCCCTTAGTATGCGCTCACTTCTAGTGAGGACTTCGCAAGGCTCCTTGACGGGATAAATACAAGATGCGACAACTTTTGTGCGCCCTGATTCGATCAATTCAACTATGCAAATACGACAACATCCCCGGCCCAAAAGCGCTTCATGTAATCCACAAAGCGTGGGGATGTAAATGTCGTTGCGGGCGGCAATATCTGCTATGTACTCGCCTGGTTTGCAGGTGCAGGTCTTGCCATCTATGGTGATTTCAATGCTCATATGACTGCCTCCTTATGCGCCGTCGTAACTATTGCATCGAATCGACAGGCACCACGACAACTTCCGCAAGATACACAAGCTCCCTCGTCTATCGCATACGGCTCCTTCTTTCTACCCGCAATGGCACCAACGGGACATAACTTCTCACAAGCTCCACAGCCTTTGCAGGCATTCGGTTCGATAACGAAACGGGTAAGTGCTTTACATACTCCCGCCGGACATCGATGTTCACGAATATGAGCTTCATATTCCTCTCGAAAATGTTTGATGGTTGAAAGAACCGGGTTCGGAGCTGAACCACCCAGGGCGCATAGCGAGCAGTCGGCTGTCGTCTCGCCGATCATCTCGAGCGCAGCTATCTCTTCTTCGCGACCCTTACCTTCGGTGATATCGGTAAGGATGTGTAGCATATGGCGTAATCCTTCGCGACAAGGGGTACATTTGCCACAGCTCTCTTCGGATAAGAAGTTTACGTAATACCGGGCAACTTCGACCATGCAATCACGATCATCCATGATAATCATGCCCCCTGAACCCATCATCGCACCCTGCTCGCGTAAGGTGTCGAAATCCACCGGGATATCGAGGAGTGATTCAGGGATGCAACCGCCGGAAGGCCCTCCGGTTTGCACAGCTTTGAAAGGACGATTGTCGATTACACCACCGCCGATATCGAATACGATGCGGCGCAAGGGGGTACCCATGGGGACCTCGACCAACCCGGTATGCTTGATCTTCCCCACCAGGGAAAACACCTTGCTGCCACCACTTCTTTTTGTGCCCATAGCGGCGAAATTAGCAGCGCCATGAAGGAGTATCCCGGGAATGTTCGCTAAGGTTTCCACATTGTTGAGCACGGTCGGCTGGCCCCAAAGACCGCTTTGAACCGAGCGTATGTATTTAGCCCGTGGCTCACCGACCTGACCTTCTATCGAGCGCATGAGAGCAGTACTCTCGCCGCAGACAAACGCACCTCCGCCACTGACAATCTCAAGTTTCAATCTACGGTCTTGCCCGAACATATGCTCGCCGATAATTCCACGCTTCTCCGCTGACTCGATAGCCGTCATGATGTTCTTACGTGCAAGCGCGTATTCGTCTCGGATGTAGAAAAATCCTCGTTCAGCCCCCACTGCAACAGCCGCAATGGCAAGTCCTTCGATGACGGCATGAGGGCACCCTTCCATGATGGACCCATCCAAGTCGCCGCTACGAGTTCTCGAACGT
>JAAXUU010000395.1 GCA_013335845.1 Actinomycetota bacterium | reverse complement strand
AGTAAATAAATCGGAAATGGTATCTCTTGTGGACGGTAACGATGCCCAAACAGAACCCGGATGCTCACGCAATCTCCGTGCGCAGCATGAAACCTAGTGATTTCAAGGTGATGCCGGTGTGTTCGATAAGCCAGCGTTGTGAGAATCGCAGGAGATCGTCTGCGATTTCTGGCGAGTAATCGACAACGGCGAGGTCGGCGAAAGTCGACGATATCAGCGAAGAGACCCATTTCAAGAACAATGGATCGAACGGCGCTCCTGCGGGGCGTTCCAATGTGCACCTCGAACACAGGACACCTCCGTCGCTCCATGAGAAATAGGTGGGCTCATCGACGAAGTCGCCACAGCAGGCACAGTTAGTCATCATGGGACGGTATCCGGTCAAGGAAAGGACCTTGATGATGAATGCCGCGGCTAGCAAGGGAACGCGTTCGCTTTCTACGCGCCCGATGTTTCCGAGGGCGACCGATGCCATATCGAAAAGTATCGGTTGAGGTTGGTCTTCGAACGAGCACTTCTTCAATAGTTCACACACCACCGATGCGGCACATGAATGTTCCAAATCCTTACGACACGCTTCGTTGGTCTCCACGACACGGACCTCGCAGATGACCTCGAGTGACCTGCCTGTCGCCAGTAACAGGTCGACGACCGAACACGGTTCCAAGGACCCTCCGAAGCGGGATTTTGGCTTGCGGACCCCCTTCGCAACTGCTCGCACCTGACTACCATCCGCTGCGAGCAGCGTGAAGATCGAGTCGCTTTCACCCAACTTGGTTTTATGCAAGACAAGCGCTTTGAGCGGATAGGTCGGCATGACGTCCTCAGTGGTCGGACATGAGAACGTCGAATTCCGCGAGGATCCTATCCCCTGCCGATGTCCCTATGCGGGTGGCACCTGCGGCGAGCATCTCTATGGCATCCGACAATGTACGGATTCCCCCGGACGCTTTGATTCCGCAGTCCCCGGCGATACTCGATGCGATAAGGCGGATATCGTTCACGCTGGCTCCTCGAGGAGCGAACCCCGTCGAGGTCTTGATGAAATGGACACCCGTCTGACTGAGAAGATCACTTGCAGAGCAAATCTGATTCTCAGAGAGATACGCGGTTTCCAGTATCACCTTGAAGATTATCTCCTCCTGTGCCGATGCATGCACACAGGTGATGATGTCGATTGTCTCTTTGGCGACATAGGCTTCGTCGCCTTCCAGAAAGGCGCCGATATTCATAACGATGTCGAGTTCCGAGCAACCGTTCTTGATGAGTTGGATTGCTTCGAAACATTTGGTCGCGGAACTTGTGGAACCGTTCGGAAACCCGACGACAGAGCAAACGCGCGACGGGTTTCCCGCGCACGCGGCGTAGGCAAGCGGCGCGAAACAAGGCGAAACACAAAGTGTGGCGAAATCATGGTTCACATTATCGGTCACCCACTTCTCCGCGGCCTCGAAGCCGGAGGTAGGTTTCAAAAAAGTCTGGTCGATGCAGGACGCGAGAGAAGTATGCGACAGTAGCGAGACGTCCATTACTCATTATCCCCGTAGCCGAAGCGTCTGACCTGGGTCATATCCCGTCGCCAACCCTTCTTCACTTTCACCGTGAGGTCGAGATGGACGCCACCGCCCAACAATTTCATGAGATCGACACGGGCTTCGGTCCCGATACGTTTGATCTTCTCGCCGCCCTTACCGATTATGATTCCTTTTTGCGAGTCACGTTCGGCGTAGATGACAGCCCAGATGGTATAGAAATCCCGGGCTTTGTCGTAAGTCATCTCTTCTACGAGTACGCCGACAGAATACGGAAGTTCATCGAACGTCGTACGG
>JAAXUU010000151.1 GCA_013335845.1 Actinomycetota bacterium | reverse complement strand
CTACGGTGAGACGACTGAGAATCGGGCTGAACGCGTGTGGCCTTTGATCGACGAAGCGATCCAATGCTACCACGGTGATCCGGAGTTCCAAGATATGCTCACTTCGGTGCTCTCTTTCGCCAAGGGCAAAGCGTCCAAAAAGGTTAAGGCGCAACTTGCCGACCGCATGAAGTTCGACGCCGAGAATTCCCGCGGACAGGTCGGACGACGTGCCGAGCAGATCGTACTCGCCGCGAAAGGCAAATAAACTCTTCAAGCAGGCTTCAAAGCCACTTGTGTTATCAACCACTGCAATGCGCGCTGTGACGTATTGGTGGTCGTATAAAGGAGAACCACTATGGCGAACTATACGGTAACACTCATCCCGGGTGACGGAATCGGTCCAGAGATCACCCAGGCGATGTGCAGGGTGGTCGACGCGACAGGCGTCGATATCACGTGGGAAGTCGCCGACGCAGGCGCCAAGTTGATGGAAGAGTACGGCACTCCTCTTCCGGATTATGTCATCGAATCCATCAAGAAGAACAAAGTCGCGATCAAAGGCCCTGTCACCACTCCCGTCGGAGTCGGTTTCCGCAGCGTCAATGTCGCACTTAGAAAAGCGCTCGATCTGTATGTGAACTTACGCCCCGTATATTCCATCCCCGGTACCGGCGCGCGTTATGAAGGTGTCGATATCATCCTTGTACGTGAGAATACCGAAGACCTGTATGCGGGCGTGGAATTCGAGGAGGGGAGCGCGGACGCGCTCGAGCTCATAGCGTTCTGCGAGGCAAAAGGTGCCGGTACCATCCGTAAGGATTCCGGTATCTCCTTGAAACCGATCTCCATCACCGGCTCTGAGCGCATCGTGCACTATGCTTTCGAGTATGCCCTCGAGCATAATCGGAAGAAGGTCACCGCGGTCCACAAAGCGAACATCCTGAAATTCTCGGATGGATTGTTCCTGCGTGTCGCACGCGAGGTCGCAGCCAAATATGAGGGCCGGGTCGACTTCGAGGATAAGATCGTCGACGCCACGTGTATGGGCCTCGTACTCGATCCCGGAAACTGGGATGTCGTGGTCTTGCCGAATCTGTACGGTGACATCGTCTCCGACCTCTGTGCAGGTCTTGTCGGAGGGCTCGGTATCGCCCCGGGCGCGAATATAGGCAAGGACTATGCGATTTTCGAGCCTGTCCATGGAAGCGCTCCGAGCCATGCAGGTAAAGATGAGGCCAACCCGACTGCAGAGATCCTGTCGGCGGTTCTGATGCTTCAACACCTCGGCGAGAAGGAAGCAGCCGAGCGTATACTCAAAGCGGTCCGTGAGGTTCTTGCAGAGGGCGAGTATGTCACGTACGACATAAAACGCACGAATACGGGAAGTACGGAAGGTTGTGTGGGGACGCAAGCGTATGCTGATGCGATTATCGCCAAACTGTAGGCGATACAGTCTCACCGGTTGCGTACGCGAGGAAAGGGATACGTCATGCGTCCATTCAAGGAACAATTCACGCTTCGTGGTGTGGTTATCGGTGCCCTCGGTTCGGTCGTCATCACGGCGAGTTCCCTGTATGTCGCTCTGAAGCTCGGGGCCTTGCCTTGGCCCATCTTCTTCGTGGCACTTCTCTCGCTTTTTGCACTCAAACTTTTCGGCAACACCAATCTGAATGAAGCGAATGTCACGCATACCATCATGTCTGCCGGCGCCATGGTCGCCGGCAGCCTTGCGTTTACCATCCCGGGTATCTACATCCTCGATCCGGAAGCGGACATATCCTTGGGATTGGTGCTCGTCTGTGCCTTATGCGGAATCGCCTTGGGCCTTATCTGCACAGCTCTGATACGGAAGTACTTCATCGAGGACAGTGAGCTGGTCTATCCCATTGGGAAGGCTGCAGCAGAAACCCTCGTCGCGGGTGACGAAGGCGGCGGGACCTCGGTCGCGCTCTTCACCTCGATGGGCGTCGCCGGCGTATTCACCGTCCTGCGGGATTGGTTCGTGCTGGTCCCCACCATGCTCCTCTCGAAGGTGGCGATTCCCGGTATCGCTTTTGGGATATACGCTTCGCCTATGGCGATCGCTGTCGGATTCATGGTCGGCCCCGTTGCGGTGGGCGTATGGCTTCTCGGTGCGGTTCTCGGGAACTTCGGCATCGTGACGGGTGGTTCGGCACTCGGACTTTGGGACCTGGCGTCGGCCCTTGACATCCGGATGAGTCTCGGCATCGGGGTCATGATCGGTTGCGGTGTCGGTATCGTCATGAAAGTGGTGCTTCCGAATTTCAAGAGGACGTTCTCCCCCTTGTTTTCGAAAAAGGGTAGGGAAGGGTCGATCGTCACTATGCGCTGGGCTCCTTTCGCTGCGGCTGCTGTTATGCTCGTCTTGGCGTTCGTGGTCCGCATCGGTTTCGTTCCTTCGCTCCTATTGGTGATCTGCACATGGATCGTCGTATCGATGTCGGCGCAATCCGTAGGGCAGGCCGGTATCAACCCGATGGAGATCTTCGGGCTCATCGTCCTACTCGTACTGCAGATCTTCTTCGAATTCGGTGGTATAGAGGCTTTGCTCATCGTCGCCACGGTGACGGTCGCGTGCGGTCTCACCGGAGATATCATGAACGATTTCAAGGCGGGGCATATCCTCGGTACTGCCCCTAAAGCCCAATGGATCGGCGAGGTTATAGGCGGTCTGATCGGCGCTTTCGTCGCGACAGCGGTTATGGGCGTGATCGTAAGCGCTTACGGTACGGATTGTTTCGGTATCGACAAGGAGTTCGTAGCCGCCCAAGCGACTGCCATCGCATCGATGGTCGGTGGTATCCCGAATATGCCCGCCTTCATCGTGGGCATCGTTGCAGGTGCCGCACTCTACTTGGTGGGCGCTCCGGTTATGACGCTCGGTTTAGGTATATATCTGCCGTTCTTCCTCTCGCTGACGATCGCCCTCGGAGCACTTGTCCGCGTGGTGGTCGAGCGTTTCGCCCCGCAATGGGTGGCATCCGATAAAGGGACCATCATCGCATCGGGTTTGTTAGCCGGCGAGTCTGTCGTGGGGGTCATTATCGCGATCATCGCAGTTGCGAGCGGACTTGCGGCTCTATAGTTCGACACGTTTCGTAGTTCGATGCGTTTGTTATTAATAGGTGGGGGCTCGCGGCGTTCGGGTTTGCATACCACCGGCACGTCAAAGGGAAGGATGCTCGATTGAAGATATTGGTGAGCGCTTGCCTGCTGGGCGAACCCTGCCGCTACGATGGTGGAGGCTCTGAGGATAAGCACGTAAGTGCGTTGCGTGCTACCCACGAGTTGCTACCTGTCTGTCCCGAGCAGCTCGGCAAGCTCCCGACTCCTCGTTCCCGAAGCGAGATAGACGCATCGCTACGCTATGCTCTTGTGAGGACCGAAACAGGTGAAGACGTGACGGATGCCTTCCTTTCGGGCGCGCAGGCCGTTCTCGAGATCGCGCGGAAAAGCGGATGTTCACTGGCGATCCTCAAGGAGAAGAGCCCCTCCTGTGGCAGCGGATACGTATACGACGGTACGTTCAGTGGCGTCATCATCCCCGGAAGTGGGATCACCGCACGTCGCTTGAGGGAGGAGGGCATCCGTGTCGTGAGCGAGGATCAAGTCCATACCTGTTCCGATGCACTGTTCGCTTCGACGTCGCTTGAGACACCGCCGATCGAAACCGAGCGCTTGATACTGCGGCCTCTCACTGAAGACGACGCGAAAGACGTGTTCGAATACTCCAAGAACCCCGCGGTCGGGCCGAATGCGGGTTGGATGCCGCATAGATCGGTCGAGGACTCGCGCGCCTATATCGAATCGATTGCAAGTGCTCCCCATGTGTATGGTATCTTCCACAAGGAGTCCGGCGTGAATATCGGTTCGATCGGACTGATCAAGGAGACACGGAGGAAGAACCCCGATTCGATGGTGCTCGGTTATGCCTTGGCACAACCTTGGTGGGGGCAGGGGTATATGACCGAAGCCGCTCGGGAGGTTATCCGATACGGTTTCGAGGATCTCGGTCTTTCGCTTATCACGTGCGACCACTATCTTTTCAATTCACGCTCGGAACGCGTCATCGATAAATGTGGTTTCAAATCCGAAGGGACGCTGCGGGCTGCAGAAGCGACTCCCGACGGTATCATGCAAGATGTGATTTTGTATTCACTCACCAAACAAGAGTATTTTTCGGAAAGGCAGATATGATGAATTACGACATAGCCGATAGTTCTTTAGCCGATGCAGGACGCGACCGGATCGAGTGGGCTGATCGGGATATGCCCGTCCTCGCCGCAATCCGCGAACGCTTCGAGCGCGAGAAGCCGTTGGCCGGCAAGCGCATCTCGGCGTGCCTCCACGTGACGACGGAAACGGCGAACCTCGTACGTACTCTGGCAGCAGGTGGAGCCGATATCGTGCTCTGTGCTTCGAACCCACTCTCGACCCAAGATGATACCGCCGCAGCGTTGGTGGAGCATTACGGCATCAAGGTATTCGCGATCCGCGGCGAGGATACGGAGACCTATTATCGACATATCGATGCCGCTATCGCACACGCCCCCCAGATCACGATGGACGACGGCGCCGATGTCGTCGGCCGTATCCACGATAAGTTCCCCGAAGCCCTAGAGGGGATCATCGGCGGTACCGAGGAAACCACCACGGGTGTCATCCGCCTGGCTGCAATGCATGCCGATGGCGCATTGAAATACCCCATCAT
>JAAXUU010000150.1 GCA_013335845.1 Actinomycetota bacterium | reverse complement strand
CCGGACTTCTTCAATCGAGATGATCTTGCCGGAGTCAACATAACCATACCGTATAAAAGGGAAGCGATGAACTTTTGCGACTCGATTTCCGAAACTGCGACGGCTATAGGATGTGTCAACACAATCGTACGTGGGCAGGATGGTTTGTTGAGAGGATACAACACCGACTTATATGGTTTCGAATATCTAGCACGTAGAGCCGGCATCGAATTTTCGGGACGGAAAGTATTGATCCTCGGAAAAGGTGGGACATCCCTTACTGCTGCGACGGCAGCGAAAGACCTTGGGGCTACCGAGGTTGTTTCGGCGTCCCGCAGCGGTGCGCTCACCTATGATGATCTGTCAGGTCATCTCGATGCTGAAGTCATCGTCAACACGACACCCGTCGGTATGTACCCGAACAATCTCGAGTCTCTGATATCCCTCGAGCAGTTCCCTCTGTGTCGCGGTGTGATAGATGTCATATACAACCCCCATCGCACAGCACTGATTCTTGAAGCACAACGCTTGGGAATCCGCTGTTCCGATGGCCTACCGATGTTAGTGGCGCAGGCGAAGGCCGCGGAGGAGCTTTTCTTCGATACGAGCATGACAGACGAAAGAATCGAAGAGATTATCGGCATTCTACGTTGTCGAACCGAGAATATCGTGCTTATAGGTATGCCCGGCAGTGGGAAGACGAGTATAGGAGCTGCACTCGCCGCTCTAAGCGATCGAGATCTAATAGATACAGATGCGAGAATCGTCGAAGCTGCAGGCTGCTCGATACCCGAGATCTTCATGAACCAAGGAGAATCCTCGTTCCGAATGCTCGAGAATGAAGTGATACGCGCGGCGGGTCAAGAAAGCGGTAAGGTCATCGCCGTCGGTGGTGGGGCTGTGTTGAATCCCGACAATCTCGATCCCTTGCTTCAAAACGGACGAATCTACCATATCAACCGTGATGTCGAGCACCTTGCTACCGAAGGAAGACCCCTGTCTCTCGACCTTGATGCTCTACGGAACATGCAGAAAATGCGGCTGCCTCTCTATGAACGCTTCTGCTGCTGTATGATAGAAAACAACACATCGATAGAAGATGCAGCTATTCGGATTTGGGAGGAATTTCGTGAAAGTACTCGTGATCAACGGCCCGAACATCAACCTTCTGGGGCTGCGTGAGCCCACGATCTATGGTAAGGATAGCTATGACGATCTTGTCTCGATGATTCGTGATGAGGCTGATAAGCTCGGTATAGAAGTCGGATTCATACAATCCAACCATGAAGGCGCCCTTGTCGACGCCATCCAGAACGCGTATGGAAATTTTGATGCCCTCATTCTCAATCCGGCTGCTTATACCCACACCAGCGTCGCTATTCGAGATGCTTTGAAGGCTGTATCTATTCCTACAGTTGAGGTTCATCTTTCCGATCCCGATAGCCGCGAGGATTTTAGAAAAGTATCCTATATCCGTGATATATGTGAGGCAAGTATCGTCGGTAAGGGTTTCAAAGGCTATATCGAAGCGTTGCAGTACCTCGTGAAAAGATACCGCTCTGTTGAAGGATGATGGTCGCTATGGGGCATCAGCACGAAGTTGCTTCTCTTTGATGTAAGGGGAAACGGGTAGGAGGGGAGCGCGGTGGAAACCATCGATTTTAAAAAGGACCCGACCTATAAAGCGAAAACGAAGCCTGAGCTGATCACGATTCCGAACATGCTCTTTGTGATGATTGACGGAAAAGGAGCTCCGGAAGGTTCACAAGGTGCGAATATCGAATTCCAAGAGGCGATGGAGGCACTTTACGCCATCGTCTACAGCATTAAGTTCTGGGGTAAAAAGCATCCTATCCCGGAAGGATATGCAAAATTCACCATGCCTCCTGTTGAAGGACTATGGTGGATGGATGACGGGATGGACTTCGACTTGGCGAAACCGGACCGATGGCGATGGACACTCATGCATCGTCTTCCCGAGTTCGTATCGCAGGACTTCTTCTCCGAGGTCGTGGATGATTGCGTAACGAGTAAGAAGCGCGATATCTACACGAAAACCCGATTGGAGCATTTCGATGAGGGTGATTGCGTGCAGATACTGCATATCGGTCCGTACAGCGCTGAGGGACCTACGATAGAAACCATGCACGCTTTTATAGCAGAGAACGGATTCGAAGCTACAGGTAGGCACCACGAGCTCTACTTCGGTGATCCCAGGCGTACAGCCCCGGAAAAGCTCCGTACCCTTTTGAGACACCCGATTAAACACCGGACGTAACACCCGATTCAGAACTCGATTTAGATCTATTCGTGACCAGATAGTCCCTGATCTGTGTATCTTCCGTATATCCAAGCGATTTCGAAAAGGAGCAGTGAGAGCAATGGAAAAAAGAACGAACAACATTCAGATCAAATGGTTGGTGGTCTTAACGTTCATTCTCATGATCGTCATGAATGTTCTGGCGAATACTCTCCCAATAAACGGGATCAACACAGGGGATGTCTCCGATTCCTACCCCAATCTATTCGCCCCTACAGCGTTGACTTTTTCCATTTGGGGTTTGATCTACCTCTTGCTCGCTGCACACACCCTATACCACATCGGTCTATTTCGGACCGACAGTCCGCCGGAGAAGATCATGCTGCTCGAAAAGACCGGGCTGATTTTCTCTTTTTCCTCGTTCGCCAATGCGGTTTGGATCCTCTCTTGGCATTACCTCCAGATGCCACTGTCGATGGTATTGATGCTTGTCATACTTATTAGTTTGATATGGATAGGTCGGATGATAGGAAAAGAACAGCTCACTACGCGCGAGAAGTTTTTCATCAAACTACCCTTCAGTATCTATTTCGGGTGGATCACTGTGGCAACGATAGCGAACGCTACGACACTCCTCGTTAGTTGGAATTGGAACGGATTCGGGATTGCAGAACCTGTCTGGACGATACTGATAGTCTCGGTCGGACTGCTCATCGGGCTTACGACGATGGTGCTGAATATAGATATCGCTTATGGCTGTGTCCTCATATGGGCTTATATCGGCATCTTGATAAAGCATACGTCCGCTGATGGTTTCGCCGGTCAGTATCAGGCCGTTATCGTCACTGTGATCATTTGCCTGATACTGCTTGTTGTCGGGTTGCTCTACATCTTGTTCAAAAGGAAGAACGCGACTATCTGATAAAGAGCAGGAAGCTCGCAGAATCAAGCAAAGGAATCAAGCGAAGGGGATCAGGTTTTGAACATCGGATATGCATGTCTGACGCTCGCTGTTCCGAATACGAACTTCAGAACGTGCACTATCAAGAACGCAAGCGATTCAGCCTTACTGGAGTTGATCGGATCGAACCTCGATGCCCTGGAAACGATTATTGATTACAACATCGAAAACGGGATACGACTGTTCAGAATAACGTCGAGTCTAATTCCCTTCGGCTCTCATAAGGTTAATTCGCTTCCTTGGTGGGACGTGTTCGACCACCGTTTCCAATCGATCGGCAAAAAGATCTTAGAAAGTGGCATGCGGGTCTCTATGCACCCCGGGCAATACACCGTCTTGAACTCACCTAGTAGTGAAGTCGTTCTAAGGGCTGTCGATGATCTGAAGTACCATAGCAGGGTACTCGATAGTCTGGGTGTTGGTCCGGCACATAAAATCATCCTTCACGTCGGAGGTGCCTACGACGATCGAACCCAAGCGATTGATCGTTTTATAGAAGTCTACAACCAACTTGATGATGCGATAAAACAACGTCTGGTGATTGAAAACGACGACCGCACCTACAAAATCGATGAGGTTCTTGAACTGGGCATCAAACTGGATATTCCGGTTGTCTTCGATACACTTCACCACGCGACCAATCATTCCGATGATTTCCTTTGTGATGGATTTTGGATAGACGAGTGCAGTAAGACATGGCATGCGAAAGACTGAAACCAGAAAATCCAGTATTCCCAAAAGGATCCTTTGAAGAAGTCGGGCTCTCACTCGAGCTCGGTCAGGATGGAAGAATTCCTTGCTTTTTCGAAATGCCTGGAAACCGAAGACATCGATATCATGCTCGAGGTCAAGGATAAGAACCTTTCTGCGATAAAATGCATGAACCTTGTCTCATCTCAAAGAAATATCAAGGCACTTGAATCGGAATGGGGCAGATATAAATACTCCCTTTTGGAAAAATCACATTCGGATTATCTTCACATTCGAAATTTATTGAAAGATAAATCGGATTACCCGGTGTTGCTCTTTTATCGGATCATCGAAGAAGCATTGCGTAAACCGGTTACACAGGGGGAATCGATCAATGCTGCGGAGCATGTTTGGGGATATTTCAAAGAGGATGCGTCGGAAAAAGAACGAAAAGATTATTTGAAAATGATCCAAGACTATCGTGATGAAAAAATATCGCTTGCGAAAATAAAGAAGAGCCTTTGGAGATTAGCCGTCAAATACCAACGCGATTATCTCCTGAGCTCTTACTATTTCGTACTCTGAACTCGATCCTGAAAGAACATCCGCACAAACTAGGAAGCCCCTTGTCCCTTGGTACCGGTCGAACCTATACCTGTGCCAGCACCACTCCCGCTACCGGTACCGGGAGTGGAACCATCGGGGCCGACACTAGTGCCGCTTCCGATACCCGTCCCGTTACCCGTGCTGTTGTCATAACCCGGTCCGGTGCTTTCTCCTGCGCTGCCTGTTCCTTGTCCATCGCCTTCTGTTGCGACGCTACCCGCTCC
>JAAXUU010000149.1 GCA_013335845.1 Actinomycetota bacterium | reverse complement strand
TCGAAGACCTCCAAACCGTGCTCGAGTCCACTCCCGACCATGTTCGAGGCAATTACAATCTTGGCGTCGTCTACATGCAGGGACGTCATGATTACGACCTCGCGGAAACGTATTTCGCGAAAGTCATCGAACTAAGCGGGGAAGAAGAGAATTACGCCACGATAAAGACGAGCGCCCAGTCCTTTTTGAACCAGATAGAGCTCGAGCGCAACAACCTGTCCGACCCGAGTGCGGACGGTGTCGTCCTCTAGTCCCTAAGCAGTATTTCCAGCGGTTTCTCAGCCGTTTATCGGCCGTTTCCCTAGAGCCGCTTATATGTATATTGCGTCCAATTCTTCCTATTGAGGTTACGAATTAACGAAGTCGTGCTATCCTTTGGGTACATTTCTTGGGTAGATAACCCTTGTCCAAAAGGAGCCGACATGTCGAATCTAACCGAACTCGATGCAACGAACTTCGAAGAACTGGTTTTGAAAGCAAGCAAACCCGTCTTGGTGGATTTCTGGGCTTCATGGTGCGGTCCGTGCCGTATGGTCGCTCCCATCGTCGAGCAGATCGCAGCCGAGACCGACAGTATCGCCGTTTACAAACTCAACGTCGACATGAACCAGCCTCTCTCGATGAAATACAACGTATCTTCCATCCCGACCCTCATGCTGTTCAAAGGCGGACAACCTGTCGCAACCATGGTAGGTGCAGGGTCGAAAGAAGCGATCCTCGCGAAGTTCGCAGCCCACTTCAAGTAGCGAACACGCGATAGCGCGCTGATCAAGTCCCAAGTGAATTCGGAAACAGGAGCAGGTATGTGCACAAATGGAGTCAACACGAACCAACTCAAAGCCACCATCGAACAGATCGATGAAACCGTAGCGCTTACACGTCGTTGGACGCATAAGTTGTATCACCTTGCCGAATACGGCGGACAAGCTCATACGGCTGACGTGCTCAAAGAAGTGCAAAGCCTGCTCGACGAAGCGCGAGCTTTGTTGACGGACGCGAACGATGCTGTCGACCTCGATGCGAAAGACTCCGAGAATGCCGTGCGCGTGACACTCGTCTAACGTTTCTACCACCACTTGGAGAACCTATGAGCAGCGATCTTGTCCGTTTCAGTATCGCCATGCCCGAAGACCTTCTCATCGCATTCGATGAATTGGTCACACGGCGCGGTATAGCGAAGAACCGCTCCGAAGTGATTCGCGATCTCGTGCGTGATGCCTTGGTAGACGAGGAGTGGGATAATCCCGCGCAGGAAATCGTCGGCACTCTCACGATGGTATACAACCATCATGCGAACGACCTTTCCGACAAGCTCGACTCCGTGCAACACACACATCACGAGCAGATCATCTCGGCCATGCATATCCACCTCGATGCCCACAATTGCCTCGAGGTGATCGCTATGCGCGGCTCGTCCGATGATATCCGTTCGATAGCGGATTCCCTACTCGGTATTAAAGGTGTGAAACACGGGCGTCTCACCACGACGACCACGGGAAAGTACCTCTAGGGTCGGGCGGTTTTCTGCAACCATGTCAAGAGAAGCGCTCGACCTCGAAATCAATGGAATCGTGCAAGGCGTGGGGTTTCGACCATTCGTCTATAATCTGGCGTGTTCATTCGACCTCGTAGGCTGGGTGTTGAACGCGAGCGACGGTGTACACATCCACATCGAGGGAGACCGTAATCGACTCGACAGCTTCGTTGGGGCCCTTCATGAAAAGGCACCATCGATGTCCCGCATCGACCACATCGAGATACAGGATGCGCGGGCCGAAGGGTTCACAACGTTCGATATCCGAATGAGCGAAAGCATCGCCCGGGCCTCAACCCTCGTCTCCCCCGATATCGCGACCTGTCCACAGTGCGCCGAGGAACTATTCGACGTACAGAATCGCAGGTATCATTACCCCTTCATCAATTGCACCCAATGCGGCCCCCGGTTCACCATCATCGACGCATTGCCCTATGACCGTCCCTTCACATCGATGAAGTCGTTCACGATGTGCCCCGAATGCGACTCGGAATATAGAGACCCGTCAGACCGACGCTTCCATGCACAACCCGACGCTTGCTTCGCATGCGGGCCGCAACTGACCTGGACCGATAGCGAGGGAAGCGAAACCGCTTTCGACCTCGCTTCGTCCGATGCGCTCATAGCGCGTAGCACCGAACTCCTACTCCAGGGTGGCATCCTCGCGATCAAAGGCTTAGGCGGTTACCATCTTGCGTGCGACGCGACCGACGAGATAGCGGTCCAACGCTTGCGCGACAGAAAGCACCGGCCGATCAAACCTTTCGCCCTTATGGTTCCTTCATTGGAGTATGCTCGCGAACTCTGCCATGTCGACGCGATCGAAGAAGAAGTCCTTGCCGGGAATGTGCGCCCCGTCGTCCTTCTCGGCCGCAAGAGTCCTGGTCGTGAGGGTACTGAGGGGATTGCGCGAAATATCGCTGGCGATCTTCACGAGCTGGGAGTGATGCTCCCTAACACCCCACTCCAGCATCTTCTGCTTGCTGCAGTCGACCGCCCACTCGTCATGACATCGGGTAACCTCTCGGAGGAACCGATCCTCGCCCTCGACTCGGAAGCCCTTGGCCTTCTCTCTTCCGTCGCCGATGCGTTTCTTGCCAACAACCGTCCCATCATCTCGCGTTACGACGATTCCGTGGTGCGCGTGATCGATGGTGTCGTCATTCCCGTCCGCCGCGCACGTGGATATGCACCGAGTCCCATCGCCATACCCGCGCCGCTGCAAAGCGACTCGTGCGTATTAGCCTGCGGTCCCGAGCAGAAGAACACATTCTGTTTCACGCGGGGGAAGCACGCCTTCGTCTCCCAGCACCTCGGAGATCTGGAGAATGCGCTCACCTATGCGGCGTGGGAAGACACAGTCGCTCTCTATGAGCGTCTGTTCGAGCTGCAACCGACTCGGCTTTCCTGCGATATGCACCCCGAATACCTCTCGACGAAGTGGGCTCGCGCGCATGAAAGCGAGGAATTGCCGCTTTCTGCCGTCCAACACCACCACGCACATATCGCCGCGGTGACCGGTGAACACGACCGAAGTGACCGCGTTATCGGTGTCGCGCTCGATGGAACGGGACTTGGAGACGACGGAGATGTCTGGGGCGGCGAGATCCTCCTTAGCGACTGGTGTGACTATGAGCGCTTCGCGCACCTAGCGACCTTCCCCATGCCCGGTGGGGGATCTGCGATCAAGAATCCTTCTCGTATGGCATATGGCGTACTCCTCGGCTGTGGGCTTGAATCACACCCGGGAGCCGCGATGTTGAAAGGTTTCCTCGGCGAAAACGAGGAGGCGGTACTGCGCAAGATGGTGGAGCGCAACCTCAACTGTCCGAAAACCTCGAGTGCCGGTAGACTTCTCGATTCCGTCGCCGCCCTGTGCGGCGTCTGCACCAAGGCGACCTATGACGGCGAACCCGCCATCGCACTCGAGGCGGCCATTTACGACGCGACGACCAAGGAACCGGTGGAAGACGAATTCGAGGAGGAAGCATGTATTCGTTATGCATTCACCCTTGAGGATGGTTCGCCAGCCGTCATTAACCCCGCGCCGGCGCTATTGGCTGTCCTCGAAGACCTGCACGAAGGATGTTCCCCCTCTATAATTGCAAAACGTTTTCACGACGCCCTATCTACTGCTATCGTCGAAATCTGCCTCCGCGCGCACGAAGCCTCAGGCTGTGACACCGTCGCGCTCGGCGGAGGCGTCTTTATGAACCGTTACCTCTTCAGAAACATACGCACGACGCTTGAATATCGAGGTTTGCACGTATTGTTTGGAAAAGACCTGCCTGCGAATGATGGTTGTATCTCATATGGACAGGCGATTGTGACTTTGGCACGGGAATGTGCCGCAACAGAAAGGAAGGATCAGCTGTGTGCCTTGCCATTCCAGCACAGATCATCGAATTGAGTGAGGGCTCGCTTGGGACGGTCGAGATCCTCGGCGTCACACGAGAGGTGTCCTTCGATCTCACGCCCCATGTCCAGCTCGGCGATTATGTTTTGGTCCACGCCGGTTTCGCGATCGAGGTCGTCTCGGAGGAGTTCGCCCAGGAGACCCTCGACCTGATCCGCCAGTTCCCCGACCTCATCGCCGACGATGTGAGCGGTTTGGAAGACAAGGAGTAGCCGCATGGATCTTTCGGGATTTAGAGACCCGGCGCTTGCCCGGGAGCTCATCGAGTCGATACGCGCCCTCACACCCTCCCACGGCATCACCCTCATGGAAGTCTGTGGAACCCATACCGTCGCCATCGCGCGCAACGGATTCCGCTCCATCATGCCTAAGGGGACGCGCTTGGTTTCCGGTCCGGGATGCCCCGTCTGCGTCACAGCGAACCGTGACATCGACACCGTCATCGCACTCGCACGCTGCGAGAACGTCATCATAACCACGTTCGGTGATATGACCCGCGTTCCCGGCTCGAGCAGCTCACTGCTCGCCGAGAAGGCAGCCGGCCACGATATCCGCATCGTCTACTCCCCCCTCGACGCACTCAAAGTCGCCGAGAAGAATCCCGACAAGGAAGTCGTTTTCGTCGGCGTCGGTTTCGAGACGACCACACCGCTCGTCGCCGCGGCCATCAAACGGGCGAAAAGCGCGAGCTTGAAGAACTTCACCGTTTTCGCCGCACACAAAAGCGTTCCCGG
>JAAXUU010000148.1 GCA_013335845.1 Actinomycetota bacterium | reverse complement strand
TCGATGTCATCATCGGACAACTGGTCAATCTGCTTCGTGACGGTGAACCTGTGCGTCTTTCTAAACGCAAGGGTACCATGGTCACGTTCGAGGAGCTGCTCGACGAAGTGGGGAGCGACGCCACGCGTTATCTGATGATCTCGCGGTCTACGGACCAATCGATAGATTTCGATATCGAGGTGGCGAAAAAGCAGGATTCATCCAACCCGGTATTCTACGTACAGTATGCCCACGCTCGTATCTGCTCGATTCTCCGTCGCGCAACCGGTATAGCCGACGAGTACGCAGCCGATTGCAACCTCGATGCGCCGGTGCAGGCACTTATCGCACTCGAAACCGACCTGTCTCCGCTTGTCGAGGAAAGCGAGTTCGCGCTTATGCGGAAAATCTCCGAATTCCCCGAGGTCCTTGAAGGTGCCGCCCGTGATTACGCGCCTTTCAGGCTGACGCATTATGCGGAAAGCCTCGCGTCGACGTTCCATCAGTTCTACACCAAGTGCCACGTATTGACAGACGACGAGGATCTCACGAAAGCCCGCCTTGCCGCAGTGGACGCGAGCCGCATCGTTCTACGTCTCGTTTTGTCTCTTCTCGGCGTGAGCGCACCCGTCAAGATGTAAGATGGATTCCATATCTACGAAGCTTTTAGTTTGGAAAGGATAAGCGAATGAGTTTGCCAGTCGAACGACCGCATGTCGAACCCGATTTCAAAACCACACTCGACCTTGGTGCCGTGCTTCCCTGCACAGCAGAAGTGAAAGATGGGCATCTGTTCATAGGTGGTGTCGATATGGTCACACTTGCCCATGATATGCAGACGGCATTGTATGTCATGGATGAGGCTCATATACGCAAACAGCTGCGCGATTATCTCGAATGGACCCGCTTTCACTGGAAAAACGTCGATGTGATCTATGCGGGCAAGGCGTTCATGAGTATCGCCATGTGCAAGATCGTCGACGAGGAGGGTTGCTGCCTGGATGTTTCGAGTGGGGGAGAGCTTGCTTTCGCGCGTGCCGCCGGATTTCCGACCGACCGTATATTCGCCCACGGGAACAACAAGACGGTACAGGAGCTCAAAGAAGCCTTGGACGCAGGTGTCGGTCGCATCGTCGTCGACTCGTTCGAGGAACTCGAGCGCATATCGACTCTCGCCATCGAGAGGGATATGGTTCAAAGCGTTCTGATCCGAGTGACACCCGGAGTCGTAGCCGATACACATTGCTATATCCAAACCGGCGCCGAGGATTCCAAATTCGGCTTCGGTCTTCGTGACGGTCTCGCGATGCGTGCGATCGAGCGCGCTTTGGAACTTCCCGGAATCGATTTCGCCGGGTTGCATATGCATATCGGGTCGCAGATTTTCGCCCTCAATTCCTTTGCGAAGGCGATTGAGGTCATCGTGCATTTCATGGATGACATCCGCAAAGAAACCGGAGCGGCCGTCCGCGAACTCGACACGGGTGGTGGCCTCGGTATCGCCTATGGTGCCCCCGATCAACCAAGCAGCATCAAGGAATACGGCAAAGTCGTGGTAGACGATATCAAGGCGCACTGTGAGGATCATGGTTTACCCGTGCCTCGTATCATGGTCGAGCCCGGACGCAGCATCGTCGCGAATGCCGGTGTGACTTTGTATACCGTCGGCACGGTGAAGTCCATACCCGGTATCCGCACGTACGTCGCCGTCGACGGAGGTATGACCGATAATATCCGTACTGCCCTCTATGATGCGCGCTATGAACCTACGATTGCGAACAAAGCCGACCAAGCGCGAAGCAAGGTCGTTACCATAGCGGGTAAACACTGCGAGAGTGGTGATATCATCGTCTACGATACGCCGCTACAACCTGCGGAAGTCGGTGATATCGTATGTGTGTTCGCGACGGGAGCTTATTGCCAAAGTATGTCGAGCAACTACAATAAACAGGTACGTCCCGGTGTCGTCATGGTGAAAGACGGGGTAGCCCGGCTCATCGTGCGCCGTGAGACGTATGATGATTTACTCAAATGTGAGATCTTTTAAGGAGAATCATGCGTACTGTGAAATTAGCTCTTTTCGGTCTTGGGACCGTCGGTTCAGGTGTTGTGAAGATCCTGCAGAGCCATAAGGAGGATTTCCGCCGTCACGTAGGTGTCGACGTCGAACTTGTGGCGTGCACATCGCGAGTCCGCGACGAAGCCGTAAACCTCGGAATCGCCGATATGTTCACCACAGCCGAAGCTATATTCGATAATCCCGAGATCGACATCGTGATCGAGCTTATCGGCGGCACCGGCTTCGCGCGAGAAGTCGTCGAGCGCTCTTTAAGGTCGGGGAAGCATGTCGTCACCGCGAACAAAGCTCTTATGGCCTCATGTGGCGGTGAACTGCTCGCCCTTGCCGCCGAGCGAAACGTCAACCTCGCATTCGAGGCAAGCGTCGGAGGAGGTATCCCCATCATCTCCCCGATGAAGCATTCGCTGATCAGCAATGAGATATCGGCTGTACTGGGCATCGTGAACGGCACTACCAACTATATGCTCACCAAGATGGACCAAGAGGGTCTCACCTACGATGACGCCCTTGAAGACGCGCGCAGGAAGGGTTTCGCCGAGGCGGACCCGAGTGCCGATGTCGACGGTTACGATGCAGCGGCTAAAATCGCCATTCTCGCCTCGATCGCGTTCAATACAAGGGTGACCATCGACGATGTCATACCAGAGGGTATCCGCTCGATCACTCCGGCCGACTTGGTGAACGCGCGCGAGATGGGGTATGCGATCAAGTTGCTCGCCATTGCTCGGCGTACCGAAGATGGGATAGACATCCGTGTCCACCCGACGATGCTCCCTCTTTCGCACCCTCTCGCATCGGTCAACGGAGTCTACAACGCCATCTATGTTATCGGTGATTCCGTAGGGGAGACCATGTTCTTCGGAGAAGGGGCAGGGAGTGGTCCCGCGGCGAGCGCGGTAGTGGGTGATGTTTTGGAGGTCGCCCGCCTGATAAATGCGGGAGTCGGGCCGATCGTCGGTTGTACGTGCACCGATTCCCTCCCTATACGACCCATGAGCGAGTTGGTCACCAAATACTACATCCGCCTTTCGGTGATAGATCAGCCGGGCGTCTTAGCTGCAACCAGCGCGGTTTTCGGGAATCACGGAGTATCGATCTACTCGATGATACAACGTGGGAGTTTCGCCGGTAGCGCCGATCTCATTTATGTGACGCATCGTGCCAATGAGGCGAACATGATGGCCGCTCTCAAGGAAATAGCCAAACTCGATACGGTGAATGAAGTGGCGGCTATCATCCGCCTTGAAGACTAGAACGCAACTATCAACAGTACGTGTTTTTTCTCGCCTAGGAGAACATCATGGATAATCAGGACCCTTCACAAGCCGGTGTTCCGCCAGTACCCCAACAGGGTGCACCTGTACTACCTCATGTGCAGTACGTAGCTGCTGATCAGGGGCAAGCGATTCCCTCCCAACAGATTCCGCAAGTGATCATACAGATGCCGGCGGAGAAGAAGTCAAAGGCACCTCTGATCATTGCGTTGATTATCGTGTTGGTACTTATCCTAGGCACCTGTTTCTCGTTTTATTCGTGCTCGAACATGGTGAGCCGATTCGGTTCGTCGTCAGGCAGTGTCATCACCATGGATGATACAGTGGCGGTTATCCATATGAACGGGCAAATCGCCGCTTCGGGTTCCGGTTACATCACCCCTGAGTCGTTCGCCCAGGTTCTTCATGCGGCTGAAGTGGATTCGATTGTGAAAGCGATCGTCCTTCGAATCGATTCACCGGGTGGCACGGCTGCGGCAAGCCAGGAATTATCCACTTACCTTTCAGCCTGCACGAAACCCGTCGTGGTCTCCGCTGCCGATACGTGTGCATCCGGCGCGTACATGGCGGCTTCGCAAACCGATTACATCTACGCTTTGCCAAGTTCGACCGTCGGTTCGATCGGAGTGATAATGACCATCTCCAACTATGAGGAGTTACTCGATATGCTCGGTATCAGTATCGAGAATATCACCTCGGGAGATGCGAAGGATGCAGGGAGTGCGTATCGAGCACTTACCGATGAAGAGCGTGCTACATTCCAAGCGCAAGTGGACCAGATTAATGATCAGTTCATCGATATGGTTGCGGAAGGGCGTTCTCTCGATCGCGCAAAGGTCGTGGAGCTCGCCACCGGCGCGACCTTCACCGGGCAAGACGCGGTCGGTCTCGGGCTCATCGATGGCTTGGGTACATTTGAAGACGCGTGTGATAAGGCTGCGGAATTGGGTGGTATCCAAGGTGAGTACAATACCGCGAATTTCGATATGGAAGCCGATTTCAACGTGTTGAGTCTTCTCGGCTAGATAACGGATAGAAACCCGGTTCGTGAAACAAGGGGCTGTATCAAAAGTCCCTAAAAAGTTCAGGGCGAAATCTCATGACGAGGTTTCGCCCTGAACGTATCTCTAGCTGGAAACCAAACATCAACTACCTCTCAAGAATATGCAAATATAGTGGTTTACCTGCGGTTATATAGTATTCATGGTATAATTCGACTATAGGTTACCGAGGGAAGGCCTGCCATGTCGAACCCTGTTTTCAAACCCTGTATGCAGCATCAACCGAGGCTCCTTCCCCTAGATATCGGGGATATGATCCCGAAGGGTTCCATGGTGAGGGTTGTCGACTCAATCATCGATTCCATCGACCACAGGCGCCTCTACGAACTTTATCCCGGTGGTGGCGCGAGCGCCTAC
>JAAXUU010000147.1 GCA_013335845.1 Actinomycetota bacterium | reverse complement strand
AGCTGGTTCAAAGAGCTATGGGGCGGCACCCGAATGCGGAGATATTGGCACACCCTGAATGCAAACCGGACGTTCTCGCACTGGCAGACTATATAGGTAGCACCTCGGGAATCATCGAGCATGCAACGCGAAGCGAATGCAATGAATTCATCGTCTGTACTGAGATGGGAATCCTCTATGAACTGGAGAGCAAGAATCCCGATAAGGTGTTCCACTTGGTTCAAGGTGGTCAGGTTTGTACTCAAATGAAAAAGATAACCCTCGAAAAGATACTTGAGGTTTTGGAAGACGGAAGAAACAACGTTTTCGTGGAGAGCGACACTGCGGAGAAAGCCATAGTGTCCTTGAATCGTATGTTGGAGTTGGTGAAGTAAGTACGATGGAAACGATTCAGAACGATCGAAAAACCGATATCGTCATCGTTGGAACAGGTGTCAGCGGTCTATTCGCCGCCCTGAATCTTCCGGCAGATAAAGAAATCATGATGATAACGAAACGGGCGGCAGAAGAAAGCGACTCCTACCTTGCACAGGGTGGAATCTGCGTGCTCAAAGACAGCGAAGATTACCATAGCTATTTTGAGGACACCATGCGGGCGGGCCACTATGAAAATCGTCGGCGTTCCGTCGAGATCATGATCGAGTCTTCGCAGGAGATCATTCGCGATCTTATCGGTTATCACGTTGAATTCGAAAAGGAAGACGGTGAATTCGTTTTCACCAGAGAAGGTGCGCACTCAACACCGAGGATTCTATTCAAGCAGGATATAACCGGCAAAGAGATAACAAGTAAATTGTTGCAGAAAGTCAGGCAACTCAAGAATGTCACACTGATGGAATACACCACGATGGTCGATATCTTGGAATCGAAAGGCGAGTGCTGCGGTATTTCCGCAATAGATGAAAACGGAAACGGGTGCAGGATTCTAGCGGATTATACGATCCTGGCAAGTGGGGGTATCGGCGGCCTGTTCTCGCGGTCCACTAATTATCCGCACCTGACCGGTGATGCGATCGCTATCTGCCTAAGACATGGAATCGATCTGAAGGACATCGATTACATCCAGATCCACCCTACTACTCTCTATTCGATGGAGGAAGGAAGATCCTTCCTGATTTCCGAATCCGTTCGCGGTGAAGGTGCCGTATTATACGATAAATACTATCAGAGATTCGTGAATGAACTGCTTCCGCGTGATGTGGTCGTCAAAGCTGTATTCAAGCAGATGGAATTAGATGCCACGCCTTATGTTCTCCTCTCTATGGAGCACATCGACAAGGCTGTGATTAAAACTCATTTCAGGCATATCTATGAACACTGTCTCGAGGCGGGTTATGATGTGACGAAGGACTGCATACCGGTCGTTCCCTCCCAGCATTACCATATGGGTGGCATCGATGTGGATGAGCAGAGTAGAACATCGATGAGGCGTCTGTATGCAGTAGGGGAGACGAGTTGCAATGGCGTCCATGGCGCGAATCGCCTTGCAAGCAATTCCATGCTCGAAAGCTTGGTTTTCGCCAAACGCGCCGCTCAGAACATCGCGTCGGGTTATCGCATAGATACAGGAAAATACATCGCCTTCCGTCCTGATGTCATGGATTACACGAGATTGAATCGCATATATAAAGATAGCGTAATGGCAGAAATCGAGAGAGTGAGAAAATGTCGTGCACAATGACACGTCTATGATGCTTAACGCGGACGATCTGATCATACAGGCGCTTCACGAGGATATCCCCCATGGGGACATCACGACGAATTCCATTATTAGGAACGCCGTAGCAGGAGAAGTCAATTTGGTTTGCAAGCAGGACGGGATCATCGCAGGTCTTGGGGTATTCGAGCGCGTTTTCAAACTTCTGGATAAGAACGCGACTTTCGAATCCGCTTGCAAAGATGGGGATGTGGTCCATGAGGGGGAGATCATTGGGACTGTTCTCGCCGATGTCCGTGTGCTGTTATCGGGTGAGCGCACCGCTTTGAACTTCCTGCAGCGAATGAGCGGGGTTGCAACGTACACGCACAGGATGGTCGAACTATTGGACGGTACGGGTATCAAACTCGTCGACACAAGGAAAACCACGCCCAATCTGAGGATATTCGAGAAATACGCAGTGACTGTCGGCGGCGGGCATAATCACCGCCACAACCTGTCAGACGGTGTATTGATAAAAGATAACCATATCTGCGCAGCAGGAGGCATACATAGGGCCGTGGCGCTGGTGAAAGAGCATGCATCTTTCGTTCGAAAAGTCGAAGTCGAGGTAGAAACCATCGAAATGGTGCAGGAAGCACTCGACGCCGGTGCTGATATCATCATGCTTGATAATATGTCGCCTGAAATGATGGCGGAATCAGTCGATCTTATCTCAGGTAGAGCTGAAACCGAATGCAGCGGAAACGTGACGAAAGAACGAGTGGCCGAACTCAAGAACATCGGAATCGATTATATATCAAGTGGCGCCCTGACCCATTCATCTGCGATAATAGACTTCTCCCTTAAGAACCTGCGTTTCGTATAAAGCGAGGTTCAGAGGCGGCACGAACTCATACAATCGGTTTGAAACAGGAGGACCCCATGCGCGCAGAGGAACGGAGGAAGGAGATACTGCAGATCCTGCGCGGGAGTAATGCACCGGTGCCGGGGGCTCAGCTCGCTGAACGGCTATCTGTCAGCCGTCAGATCATCGTGCAGGATGTCGCCATGCTTAAGAATTCCGGTTACGATATTCTCTCGACTCACACAGGGTATACGCTATCCTCCGCGAATAAATTCTCGAAAGTACTTAAGGTTTGCCATACCGATGAATCAATGCAAGATGAACTCAATACCATCGTCGATCTTGGTGGATTCGTGGCCGATGTATTCATCAAACACCGATCCTATGGCACGATACGGGTTCCGCTTCATATCCGCTCACGTCGTGACGTCGAGGTGTTTCTCGAAAGCATAGAAAGCGGCCAATCCACACCTCTGAAAAATATCACCTCGAACTATCACTATCACACGATTGAAGCCTCTTCGGAGGAGATACTTCAATTGATAGAAAACGCGCTTTCGGAGAAGAACATGATTGCGAGTCTCCTTGACTATGAGCTTGAAGACATAGGGTAGATTGCACGCTGCCGGACACGACGCTTATCCGGTGGCTTTTCGTTCGGCCAGCCGTGAGTCCTATGACCTACTCCAACCACCCTAGCTAAGCAGCGAACTTTATTGTAAAGTAGCAACAAACGCCGGAGCTCTTCGATTTGAAAGGACGCCATCATGGAAATTAAGAAGATACTCCTTCCGTATGATTTTTCTGAGCCTGCACACCGTGCGCTCTTAGAAGCGAAGGAATACTTACAGGCAAATCCCAAGAGCGAATTGTACGTTCTCCATGTAGCCGTAGGCGCAGAAAACGAATACTTGATGAATCTGGACGATGATCCACTTGGGACCCTGCCGGTGTTCACCCGTGCGGATATCCAGGAGATCAAGCAAAGGGAAATCGACAAGAGGATGACTGCGTTACACAATAAAATCGACGCAGAACTCGATGAGCTGGAAAATCCTGTACATATCGAACTCATGTTCGCAACGGCTACAGCCGAGAAGATCGTCAAATACGCTACGAAAATAGATTGCGACCTTATCATCATGGGTGCACGTGGGCTGGGCGCATTACGGGGCCTATTGGGTAGCGTGAGCTACGGCGTATTGCGTTCTGCTCCAATGCCGGTTTTGGTCGTTAAATAGCGCTCACAGAAAATGCAAAGTCATATCTGTATACAATGAGGATCCGCTTTGGGCGGATTCTCATGCATTCAGCAGTTTCCCTATACGGGATTCTATGAAATTCGGCACTTGCTCAATCGGGATGCCAAGGGCCAGTGAGAGTTCTTGATAGAGACTGTCTTCTGCTGCTTTGCGGCTCTGAGTATCGGCCTGGCTGAGAACGCGGCCTTTCTTTTGAACTTGGATATCTTTTTCATAAGCCGTCTTTATGATCGCAGCCAAAGACACACAGTTGTGTGCATTGAACATCTGCTTGTAGTAGTCTTTGAGTTTGTTCTGGCTGCTATCGAGATAGGGACCGGTCTTCACATCAGGCAGACTATCGATCAGTTTCATAGCCTCGTCTTTGTTGAGAATAGAGCGCAAGGAGTCCGCGAGATCGATCGGGATGTAAAAAATCCCTTTGCCTTTCAGGGGCTTCAATGTGTAGTAGCAACGCTGGGGCAGCTCTGCAAATTTGAGGTCACCTATGGCCTGCACTTCGCAAATCATGTTTTTGTAGACGACGATGTCTTTGCATGCATACATAGTTGCTCTCCTTATATGGTCAGTAGGCTTTATAGCCTTCATATGTAGATGTACCTTGCTTCGCGGATGATTACTTGGAAAATGAATGGAATGGACATTCAAAGGGGGAACTACGAAGGGATTATTGAAAAATCGTGGTTTTTCATGCGACCACTGTGCGACTAAGGATAATGATTGAAGGTCTATGGGATGTCGGATACTGTTTATGCAATGCGTGATACAACAACGAGTGATATCCTAGTACCATTCTGTCACGCTATGTAAAGTATACCAGACCTATCGGGTATACTGACAAAACGTTCACAGAAACTTTTCGGCGGAATCTTCAAGGGCGTGTATCATGTGACGATTGAGAGCGTGAAGCGACTGGCCCAGGAAGACGGTACTATACAAGCCGGAATGCGCTCATAGTAGGGAATCATCGATTCCCGGAATTTTGA
>JAAXUU010000012.1 GCA_013335845.1 Actinomycetota bacterium | reverse complement strand
GTTTTAAAACCAGATTCCATCTTTACACGGTGCCGGGGCAAGTATTTTATGATGCCTCGCGAAAGCTTATTCTGAAGGGTGTTGACGGTGTCGTCTTTGTCGCAGACTCTCAGGAAGAACGGATGGATGCCAATTTGGAATCCCTTGACAACCTCGAGATAAATCTGCGGGAACAGGGCTACGAACTGGGGAAGCTCCCCTATGTAATCCAGTACAATAAGCGAGATCTTGCCAATGTCGTCCCCGTTGAGGAAATGCGTCGGGAACTGAACCTGATGAATGTCCCTGAATTCGAAGCCAGCGCCATGAGTGCAGAACGTGTCTTCGAGACGTTGAAGGCTGATGCAAATCTGATACTGATTGATTTGAAAAAAGGCAAGTAGCATCCTGTCCTTTCAAGACTGCCGCTGCCGTTGCGTTCTTGCTTCCGGTTTCGTTCCGAAAATATATTCCGAATAACCTTTCCTTTGTATCATCCCCAGTTCTCAAGAAAGATTGCGGCAACTGGCTGCCCACGGACACCTTATTTTCTGCACCGTTCGCACTGGTACGTCTGGATTCTTTGTACTGAATGAAACGTCTTGATGACTGCTGGATTCCCGTTCCATATTCTGCTATCGTACTACACGTGTGCAGAAGCGAGTATGCGCTCTATGATTATGACCTTGCCACGTATGGCGCCACCGACTCCTTCGACCGAGATGCCGCTGCCGGTTTCATCCAGTTGCACGGTCTGCCGACCAAAGTGTGGGCACGTCAGCGCCGCAAGGTCGGTAGAGAAGGCGAGATCTGAACAGTACCCGATCTGAACCGAACCGAACAGTAACCGGACAAAGAACATCAGTATAGAACGCCAAAGGAAAGGCTCATCCATGTCTGCACTTCACATTGCGATCATAACGCTTGTCATATTGGTACCGATCGCTTTGATCGCTTTGCTTGTCTATTATTTCATCCATACGCGGAGCGCGCGTACGTCAGTCGATTCCGTTGTATCCGAGCCGAACGTGTACGCGGAGGTTTCCACAGCCGATTTCGATGCTTTCGAGGATGACCATGGAACCGAATAGCAAGCACAAAGCGCTGTGGGGCGGTCGTTTCGAGAAAAGCCCCGAGCGATTCACCCAGGAATTCGGAGCTTCCCTTCCAGTCGACAAGCGTATGTGGCGCGGCGATATCAAGGGTTCCATAGCGCATGCCCATATGCTCGATGCCCAAGGTATCTTGTCACATGAAGACGTCGTCGCAATCGTCGACGGCCTCGAAAAGATCAAAGCGGAGATCGACGCGGGCGAATTCGAGTTCGATATCAATGATGAGGATATCCATATGGCTATCGAGAGCAAACTCATCGCGGATATCGGTGAAGCGGGAGGCCGTCTTCATACAGGGCGCAGCCGCAACGACCAAGTTGCGACGGATACGCACCTCTACATCAAACGTCTCTCCCACGTGCTTGCCGGGCATCTTCTCGAATTGCGGCTTACGTTGATCGACGTCGCCCGAAAGAACTTCGGCGTGGTCATGCCGGGCTATACGCATATGCAGAAGGCTCAACCGATATTGTTCTCGCATCATATGCTCGCGTATTATTGGATGTTCTCGCGTGACTTCAAGCGGATGACGAATGCGTTCGAGGCGGCCGATATCCTCCCCCTGGGGAGTGCGGCCTTGGCGGGTACGACCTATCCTCTCGACCGTTCCTTCGTGGCTGATGAACTTGGTTTCTCGCGTATCTACCCGAACTCGCTCGATGCCGTGAGTGACCGCGATTTCCTGCTTGATTTCACGTACGCATGTTCCGTCTGCATGATCCATCTTTCCCGTTTGGCCGAGGAGCTCATTCTGTGGTCGACTGATGAATTCGGTTTTATAACGATGGATGATTCGTATTCGACCGGTTCATCGATCATGCCGCAGAAGAAGAACCCGGATTTCGCGGAGCTCGTGCGCGGGAAGACGGGCCGTGTGGTGGGGGATCTGATGGGCTTGCTCGTCATGCTCAAGTCGCTCCCACTCGCGTACAACAAGGATATGCAGGAAGATAAAGAAGGTGTCTTCGATGCGGCCGATACGCTTGAAGATTGCCTACGTTGTATGACCGGTATGATTTCCACGATGCGCGTGAATGAAGGCCGTATGCGTCAAGGTTCTCTCGGCGGCTTCATGGCAGCTACCGACCTCGCTGATTACCTGGTCGGGAAGGGCGTCCCATTCAGACGTGCCCATGAAATAGTAGGTGAGTTGGTGTTGTCTTGTGAGAAAGAGGGGCGAACCCTGCAATCGCTGACGGTTGAAGACCTCCATGCACACTCCGACTATTTCAAAGAAGACGCTTTGGAAGCTGTGGATATCGACAAGGTGGTATCGAAGCGCACCACCGTCGGCGGGACGGGGCATAGTGCGGTTGAGAATCAGCTTGAAGAAGCAGAGGCCCTGTACAATCTCGACACAGAGCTGTTGTCGACGTTCTGATAACTCACGAACTCAACAAAGGACCACTTGCCTCTTCGAAGCAAGTGGTCCTTTTCGTTCTATCAGTCGAGAGTACTCGCTGCTAGCTAGTTACCGGAGTTTCCCGGATCGGAATTACCCGGATTTTCGGGGCCTAGGGAGACGATACGGGTAATCGTCTTACCGTCTTCGGAGGTGGTCTCCGAGATGGTCTCACCCTTGGCGACGGTGTCGCTGTATTGGTAGATGATGTTCACATTCGCCGATGTATCGGGACCTAAGGATACGATGCGGGTCACTACGGTTCCGTCTTCGGAGGTGGTCTCCGAGATGGTCTCACCCTTGGCGACGGTGTCGCTGTATTGGTAGATGAGATTCACCGTGGGCTCTTTCTTCTCTTCGACGGGGACGATAGTGCTTGTGTTTGCCAAAGTGTAGGTCGGGTTAGCGGCCACTGGGAAGGATTCGAGCTCTGCGCCTTCCAAGGCCACATCCATGAAAGCTTTCCAAGCAGGACAGCAAGCGGTACCTCCATAAAGGAGTCCCCCGTCGAAATACACGGTTCTCTCGGTGCGCGTGCCGACCCAGACCGCAGTCGAGAGCTGTGGTGTGTAGCCTACGAAATATCCGTCACGATAGTTCTGCGTGGTTCCGGTCTTACCGGCGGACACTTGACCCGAGGAGAGTTGTGCGCGGGTAGCTGTGCCTGATGTGACGTCGCCTCTCAATACATTGGTCACAGAGTAGGCGACTTCGGGAGTGATAACCTGCGTGGGGGTGTCGGTATACTCATAGAGCACGAGGCCGTTTCTGTCGAGCACTTTGGTGATAGCTACGGTATCGCGGTGGATACCTCCTGTTGCAAGCGTTCCGAACGCGCTCGCCATCTCGAGGGTTGTGACACCATTCGAACCGAGAGTGATGGACTCCACTTCCTCCAATTCCGAATTGATACCCATACGATGGGCCATCTCCACTACGCGCGCCGCTCCCAATTGATGTATGAGCTGGGCATAAACGGTGTTAAGCGATAAGTGCGTGGCGGATTCGAGCGAGATGGAAGGGTACTGGCCGTTTCCCGCATTCGAAACTTCCCATGTGGGTGTGATTTGCATCGGAGACGAACCATTGAACAGCGTGCTCGGGGACATGCCCGCCTCGACGGCGGTTGTAAGCGTGAATGCCTTGAAGCTCGACCCGCATTGACGATGAGCCTGCGTTGCAAGGTTATATTGGTCCGTGTAGTAGTCTTTACCGCCGAACATGGCGACGATGAACCCGGTATCGGGATCGACCGAGCAGAGTGAGATATCGAGATCCTCCGCTTCACCCTCGAGTGTCGAATAACAAGCGCTTTCGGCGGCTGCTTGCAGGCGCAGATCGAGAGTGGTGTAAACGGTAAGGCCGCCTTTGAAGATCTCCTCGCTCGAATAGTTCTCGTAAAGGAGTGACTTCACGTAATCCACGAAGTATGGTTGTTGGTATATCCCGTTATCCGGGTTCTCCTCTTTGGTTAAGACGATGACCTCCGCGATCGCGGCATCGTATTCTTCTTGGGAGATATACCCGTTCGTAAGCATGCGTTCGAGGACGATATCGCGCCGGGCCATGGCGGCTTCATAATTGTTGAATGGATTGAGGCGCGTGGGGGACTGGGGGATGCCGGCCAAGAGTGCGGATTCCGATAAGGTCAGATCGATGGCATTCTTGGAGAAATAATTACGTGCCGCCGCTTGGATTCCATAGGCGCCGTCGCCGTAGTTGATGGTATTCATGTACATCATCAGGATCTGGTCTTTGGAATATATCTTCTCAAGTTGGAGGGCGAGGTAGGCTTCTCGGACTTTTCGCTCGAGGGTGATGTCGGTCATCTCATCGAGCAAGATGGTGTTCCTGACAAGCTGTTGGGTGATAGTCGAGGCGCCTTCGCTCGTACCTCCCGAAGAGAGGTTGACCACAACGGCGCGGGCGATACCCTGGACGTCTACTCCTTCGTGCTCGTAGAAACGTTCATCCTCAATACTCACCGTAGCGTTGAAGGCATAGGGTGATACTAGGTCGGAGGTGACGGGATCGCGGTTCTCGAGATATAGTTCCGCGAGTAGGGTCGTGCCGTCAGCCGCATATATCCGTGTCGGCTCCGCTAAAGCGAAGGCGTCGACATCGGTGTAGTCAGGCAGGTCCTCAAGCCAGCTGTCGAACAGCTTGACGACGCCGATAACACCCGCAGCACACACACCGATAAATGCGGCTACCAAGATCATTGTTACGAAAAGTGGCGCATGGGTGCGCCGATCTCGTTGTACTCTACTTGCGCGCGATGACATGCGGACCTCCTGTGTTAAAATCTTGTGTATGACCACAGCGTTCCATTATGCATCATAATGGTCATAACTTGTCACTCTCTATAGGGACACGACTTATTTTCCACGATTATTTAGGATACAACGACGATATGCACACAAAATACTTAAAGCCAGAACTTCTCGCTCCCGCCGGTACCATGGACGCATTCCGGGCGGCGTTGCTTGCCGGCGCCGACGCGGTCTACATCGGACTTTCGGAGTTCAACGCCCGTCGCAATGCCCAGAACTTCACGGTCGAGGCTCTGGAAAAAGCATGCGATATGGCGCATCTCGCCGGCAGACGCGTCTATCTGACAGCTAATGCCGTGGTTCTCGAAAACGAACTCGAAGATGCAATCGACCTCATCGTATCGGCATGGGAGCGCGGAATCGATGCGGTCATCGTCCAAGACATCGGTCTCATGCACAGGCTGTCTACCGAATATCCTCAGGTCGAACTCCATGCTTCCACGCAGATGAACATCCATAGCAAAGAAGGCGTCCTTTTCGCACGCGATCTGGGGGCATCCCGTGCGATCCTTGCAAGAGAACTCTCTCTCGATGAGATACGCGAGCTTTCCGGCCTCGGTATCGAGACCGAGGTTTTCATACACGGTGCGCTTTGCGTGTCTTACTCGGGGCAATGTCTGATGTCCTCACTAATCGGACGGCGCAGCGCGAATCGCGGCCTTTGCGCGCAGGCATGCCGTCTTCCTTGGGAGTTCCGCGATGTTTTAGGTAAAGAGATACAGATGCCGGGTGAGCACCTACTGTCCCCGAAAGATCTGTGCACGATAGATATCCTGCCGGAACTGATCGAAGCGGGCGTCTCGTCCCTGAAGATCGAGGGGCGCATGAAATCACCCGCCTATGTAGCGGTGGTGGTGGGGACGTATCGTCAGGCCCTCGACCGGGCATATGAAGCGCCCGAGGACTACGCCGCTACTCCTGCCGAGAAGACCCAGCTTGCCGAGGCATTCTCCCGAGGCTTCACAACGGCGTACATGGAGGGCGAGCGCGGTAACGACATGATGAGCTACACGCGCCCGAACAACCGCGGGGTACAGATCGGGCGGATCACCGCACTTGAAGGCGGTTTGGTCGAAATCGCCTGCGACAAGACCCTCGTGGTGGGAGATACCCTCGAGTTCTGGACCTCACGCGGCCGATTCGCGCAGGAAGTGGACTCAATGCTGGTGGATGGGCGAAGTGTCACGCGTGCCGAGGTGAAGGATCGTCCGCGGATGATCATCCGTCGCCCCGTCGCTCCCGGAGATCGCGTCTTCCGGGTGCGAAACGAAGAGATGAGCAGTGCGGCCGAAGACTTGTACAGCGATGTCGTGGGGGTTCCCCGTGCTCTTGATATCACCGTCGATGCCCGTATCGGCAGCCCCCTTCTGGTACGGGTCCGTGATGAGCAAGGGCGCATAGGGGAGGCTTATGGCAGTCTGTTAGAGGCGGCGCGGACACGAGCTGTGTCACGTGAGGATATCGAAGAGCACGTCGGTCGACTTGGTGGAACACCCTACACAGTCGCTTCGTGGGATATCCGGCTCGATGACGGTGTTGGAATGGGTTTCTCCCAGTTGCATCAGGTGCGTCGACAGGCGGTCGACGCCTATGAGTCCGCTCTACTCGCTCCTTGGAAGAACCGTGTTATCGATTCGACGGAAAAAGAACACGCGTCGAAAAAGCCTCGCACCGTTCGAACTTCGCGCCCCGTCGAAGTGGCTGCGATGGTTTCGAGCCCGGAGGTTGCGGCTGCATGCCGAAAGGCCGGCGCAAGCATCATCTATGTTCCCGGTCTCTCATTGCTCGGGTGGGCCGACAAGGAAGACTGCATTCCTTTTCTGCCGACCATCGCACATGATTCGGAACTCGACGAGATCCTTTCGCTCGTTCGTGATAGGGAAGGGGTCGTCGCCGACAACCTCGCTCTGATCAAGATCTTGTCTGATAAGGGGGTCGAACTGGAAGCCGGCCCCCGTTTGAGCGCACTGAACCCAAGTGCGATCGCGGTCCTGCAGGACCGCGGTGCAAGAAGGCTGTGGCTTTCGCCCGAGCTCTCCCTCCCGCAGATCCGCGATCTTGCTCTGACGACCTCGCTTCCCCTTACTCTGACGGTTATCGGTCGGCAGGAACTCATGATTACCGAGCATTGCGAACTCATGTCTTTGGGGGAGTGTGCTCAGACGTGCAAGTCCTGCACTCGTCGGAAAACAGAATACTTCCTACGCGATAAGAAAGGGTTCACATTCCCCTTCACAATCGATTCGCATGGGTGCGGGCACATATTCAATGCCATCGAGCTTGATGTGGTGCATGCGATTCCGGAATTCATCGAGGCGGGGGTCTCCCGTTTCGTGGTTGATGCCACGTTGCTCGGTGCCGAAGATGCCGCGTTCCGGGTGGCACGCCTGCGTGATGCCTGCATTAATCGTGAATTCGCGTCGGAAAAGCGCGCTAATACTACGACTGGGCATCTGTTCCGCGGTATTCTGTAGACATCTGTCGGGTTTCCGGTGGGAATTTATCGAGGGCATAGTGTACTATGTCAAGGTTGTACGTCGGACAAGGAGGAAACTGTGCCTTCAGTAGAAGAACAATTACATGTTATCCAAAGCGGAATCGCGGATCTCATACCTGCAAAGGACATGCGGGCTAAGCTCGAGCAGAAAAGACCGCTTATAATAAAACTCGGTGTCGATCCGACCGCCCCTGACCTGCATCTCGGTCACGCGGTTCCCCTGCGTAAGATGCGGCAATTCCAGGACCTCGGTCACCATGTCGTACTGATCATCGGGGATGGCACGGCGCTTATCGGCGACCCGAGCGGTCGCAATTCAACGCGCCCACCGCTCACGCCCGAAGAGATCAAGGCCAACGCCGAAACCTATGTCGCGCAGGCATTCAAGATCCTCGACCCCGAGAAGACCACACTTCGCTGGAACTCGGAATGGCTCTATGAACTCAATCTGGAACGCCTTCTGCAGCTCGCTTCGAATTTCACGGTCGCCCGCATCCTAGAGCGCGATGACTTCTCGAACCGCTATAACAATCAGCAGTCCATTTCACTGCATGAGTTCCTGTATCCTATGATGCAAGCGTATGACTCGGTGGTCATCAAGGCCGATGTCGAAATGGGCGGAACCGACCAGCTTTTCAATCTTTTAGCCGGCCGTGAGCTCATGGAGAAGATGGGCATGGAGCCCCAGGTATGTCTCACGCTCCCCTTACTCGAGGGGACCGATGGGGAGAAGAAGATGAGCAAGTCGTACGGCAACTACATCGGTCTTACCGATGAGCCTGCGGACATGTTCGGCAAAGTGATGTCCATACCCGACTCCCTTATCGTCAAATACTATCGTCTTGCCAGTGATCTGCCTGTCATGGAAATAGATGCTATCGAAGCGGGGCTTGCGGCGGATGAACTCCATCCGAACAAAGTGAAGCGCGCTTTGGCAGCTAATATCGTGACTCTGTACCATGGCGCGGGCGCTGCGGAGGCAGCTGAGGCAGCGTTCGACCGTGTGTTCAAGGAACATGCGGCCCCAACCGATATCGACGAGGTGGCAATCGACCTTAGTGCCGATGAAACCTACGTACCCGGGATGTTGGTCGAGTTGGGAATGGCATCATCCTCCGGCGAGGGCAGGCGTCTTATCGACGGCGGCGGTGTCAAATTCGACGGGGAAACCCTTGTGCCGAAATCCGATAACGTTCCATCGACATCATTGGATGGCGTCGTCGTCCAGGTCGGGAAACGTAGGTTCGCTAAGGTACGAGCGAAGTAATCGACCATATTCGCTCTGTGGTAACCGCACCGAACACGTCGCCGGCGATTTCGCTAAAAAATAGATGAATTATTGAATAACCCCTGGTAAACAAGGGTATTTCATGATAATTTGATAATCCCCCGAATCATCACTCCGGCTTGGAGTGGTTCTATGATGATAGTTGGCTCTGCTAGCATGCAGACAGTTGCTTGCGCGCCGGTTCTGCTTCCGGCGAAACACTATCCACGCAACAAACTCGTATCGTGTATGTTACGCGATCGCAGTGTGGTTCGGATGGTTTGTGCTCCCCGCGGTTTTGGGAAAACCACGCTCGCCTTGGAATATGCTCGAAGTGTATTCAAGGATAACGACGTTATGTGGGTTTCCGGGAAGAAACCTTCGTTCATCTGCGATCTGGACACCGATACGTTTCAAATGTGTTCGGGGAAGCTACGGGGCTCCGCGAAACTCGTCATCATCGACGATTTACCTGCTCTCGATGAGATTCGCGCATCGGTTTTCTCAACGGCTATCGATCAACTTCTACATGAGGGTTATGAAGTGGTGGTTTTGAGTACACCCGCAAACGATTCGCTTCAAAACCTACAGCCTGACAGAATCTATATCTCCTCGCGCGACCTAATGGTCACCGAGCATGAATATATCGAATCACTTGACTCCGCCCACGCTGCGGTGCCATCCCTTGAGATGTTGTCGCAATTGCTCGGTGTCCCCTGCCTTGTGTGGGGTCAGACCGCTTCGTCCGCCATTGATTGTGTGAGAGGCTTCTTTGACGAGGACCTCCCCGACGAGTTCACTTCGGCAGCGCTCTCCATGGTGCTTCTCGGAAGAGGAACCTTCAATGATCTCGCTCAGGTGGACGGCCCGTATGACCTCGAAGTTTTGGAGACATTCGCCTCTCAGTACCCTCTATTCGGGGTCGATCTGCTGAGGGGCACGTTCGCGACTATACCCATTCGCGTAAGGGATATGGCCACTCTGTCCACCGCCAAGGGTAGGGCGCAAGCCAAACACCCGTCCTTTCATGAGAAGATCGTGAATCGCTTGCTGGCGTATCGGGATTTGGAACGTGCCGCCCGTGTCGTACAAACTTTTTATACCGAGAAGAACCGCCGGGTCTGGCTGATACATACCGGTTGGGAGCTTATAGACAGTGCTCTCGCACCCGTACTTTGTGAGCTATTGGAGAGTCTCGGTAACGAGGATATCTCGGAGCATGATCAACTTGCCGGACAATATGCATGGGCGCATTTCATGGCGGGCAATCCTTACAAAGCCGTCCTTTTCGCATCGAGTACTGTTTGCGACCAAAAAACGCACCCACTCTCCTCGATACCGCTGGTGTTGTTGCGGCTCTACCAACAAACACTGCGGGATCCGCACATGGTCAATAGCGCGGATGTCTCCATGCGCGCGACGATTCTCGGGCACCTCACGCTCATCGCGCGAGGGTGTACGATGCGTTGTCTTGCCATGTATTCAGGGGCGCCGATGGAGCGTGAACCTGGTTCGGAAGAGTCTCCGAAATGTGCTTGCTCAGGTCTGGGAAGAGACGAGAGGGTGTGTTGCACAAGTTGGAATATTCTTGCTCGCGCCGTACTGATGCGCGAGAACCTACCTATACCGCCGGTTGCCGGCTTGACTCAATGTGAAGATGATGCGGCGCTGTTGTCCGGTCTTATGGAGAAGGCTGATTTCCTGCAGGATTCCGGTGGTTATCGGATAGCTCTCCATATCATCATCGCGCATCTTCTAGGTGAGGAAAGCGAGGGTAGGTCTTCGGGTGACGCAGGGGATGCATGTAGGCGGATGTTCCTGTCACCGCTGTCCCGTTTCGCGGTTCACTCTCTGTCAAACGGTGTTTCGCGACTTTCAGAAGCCCTTCTTCTGTTCGACTGCAAACGGTTGGGCTTCTTTGAAAAGAATACCTATGGGGATTCAGGTGAAAGTGATAGGGCTCTTTTGGAGAGTCAGGCCTTGCTGTCGTTTCACTCTCGCATAGTGGGCGATCTGAATGAACCTTCGTTCGACTATTCAATAGGGAAGAAACCGGCAGGGAATACAGGGTCCTTGAAGTGCAATGAGCGAAACGCTGTCCCGACCCTTCGAATATGCATGCTCGGTGGTTTTAAAACGTACCTTGACGGAAAACCATTCACACCTGTGGATTTAAACAAACGAAAAGTACGGATGCTTCTTGCTTTTCTCACTCTGCATAAGGGTCGTGAAGTATCACGCGAAAAGATCTTCGACGAACTTTGGCCTTCAATGGATTTCAGACACGCTCGCGACAGCTTTTATGTCGCGTGGTGCAAAATGAAGGGAACACTCAAGGACGACCAAGGAAGGGCATCGTATTTCGAGCGTAGTGATCTTACCTGTAAAATCAACCGGGAATTCGTAACGTCGGATATATTCGATTTCGAGGATCTGACTCGTACCATTCTGCTCGAGAGGGATAATCTTCCTGTGCTTATGGAAACGTTTATGAGCATGGAAAAATTATACAACGGGGACTTACTCACAAGTGATTTCTCGGGGTCGTATTTCGAGTCCTTACGTGTCTGGTACCGCGAGATGTTCGTCGATGCTATGGTCAGCGCATCGGAAAGAGCTCGAGATGAAAAGGATTCTCTTTTGGACCTCTATTTCGCACGAAAGGCATATGAATTCGGCCTTTCGCGTGAGGATGTTTATCGGAATTTGATGTATGCCCAACTTAATGCCGGGCAGGGAACCTGTGCTTATGACACCTTTCTCAAATGCAAGAAGTTCCTGGCAGATGAGATAGGCGTAGCGCCATCGGAGAAGACCCTTCAAGCGTATCAAGAGATCTTTCTGGCGAAACCCCGTGAAAAACCCGCTGCGAAACCACGGCGACTGAATTCCTGAACATGCCTGGAAACGTAAGGCGATCGATCGGGGTGTCAACTCGCTAAAAGGACGTAAATATATTTTATAAATAGTTTTCATATGCATTTACCTGCGGTATTCGAATTCAGTTTAGGGTTCGCGTAGAAGCAGTAAAGGTGATCTCGCTACTGTAGGGGATATATTATTAGCCGAGGATACTTTTGCCACCGGGAGTATCTTCAAAAGGGGAAGTGATGATTATGGGGAAGGTGGCACCAATTTACAAAGAGGCGCGGAATATTCGAAGCACAGGTGGCCAAGGGGTCCGCGCCTCGTCATAAATTCAAATAGTTCAGACACCGACCTTCGGGTAGAACAAACCGAGTACTCCTCGCCAAGCTGCGCAATTCGATGTAAGAACTGTGCTCATTGCCCGTTCGCCTTGTGCAAACACAGGTATATGCTCAGCTGCTGTGATAGAGTATGCAGGTGATAATAACTGAATGAATCGAGATACTCTCTATGGCAAATTTTTTCTCAAAACTTCTTAGAGCCGGTGAAGGGAAGCAACTCAAACAGTACCAGTCGATCGTCGAAACCATCGCAGCCCTTGAACCGACTATCCATGTGATGTCCGATGAGGAACTCCGCTCCCAAACGCAGGTTTTTCGCGATCGTTATGCTGCGGGTGAGACTCTGGATGATCTACTCCCCGAAGCATTCGCCACTGTCCGTGAGGCCGGTATGAGAACACTCGGGATGCGCCACTTCGATGTTCAGCTCATCGGTGGTATGGTTTTGAATCAAGGTATGATCGCCGAGATGAAAACCGGTGAAGGAAAAACATTTGTCTCTACTTTGGCCGGATATCTCAACGCGATTCCCGGTACCGGCGTGCACGTCGTCACCGTCAATGATTATCTTGCCAAGCGCGACAGCGAGTGGATGGGTCAGCTCTATCGATTCCTGGGTATGGAAGTCGGGCTTATCCAAAACGGCATGAGACTCGAGTCGAAACGACCCGCCTATCAAGCCGATGTCGTCTATGGAACCAACTCCGAATTCGGATTCGACTATCTGCGCGACAACATGGTCACGAGAGCGGTCGATCGCGTGCAACGCGGTCATGCCTTCGCCATCGTCGACGAAGTCGACTCGATCCTCATCGATGAAGCGAGGACTCCTCTTATCATCTCCGGCGCAGGTACGAAGGCTGCCGAGACATACATCAAGTTCGCTCGTGTCATCCCCGGCTTGCGTGATGAGATAGATTTCGAGATGGACGAAGCGAAGAATACCATCGCCGCGACCGAGAGCGGGCTTCGCAAGATCGAGAACCTTATCGGTATAGAAGACATCTATTCCGATCCTTCCGGCCAATTGGTGAATCATCTCCAGCAGGCTCTGAAGGCGGAGTACCTTTTCAAGCGGGATGTCGATTACGTCGTGGTCGATGGCGAGGTCAAGATCGTCGACGAGTTCACCGGCCGCCTGATGGAAGGACGACGTTATTCGGAAGGTTTGCACCAGGCTTTGGAGGCGAAAGAAGGTGTGTTGGTCCGCGAAGAGAATCAGACGCTCGCCACCATCACCTTGCAGAACTATTTCCGCCTGTACAAGAAGCTTTCGGGTATGACGGGTACGGCTCTAACCGAAGATGCCGAGTTCCGACAGATCTATAACCTACCTGTTATGGCGATCCCGTCGAATAAACCGAACATCCGTATCGACGAGGACGACCTGGTATATCGCACGATAGAAGCGAAATTCAACGCGGTTGCCGATGAAATCCAGAGACGTTACCAAAACGGACAGCCGGTTTTGGTCGGTACCGTATCGATCGAAAGTTCCGAGCGTCTTTCCCGTCTTCTGTCGAAGAGGGGTATCACGCACGAGATATTGAATGCCAAACATCATGAACGCGAAGCGCACATCGTTGCACAAGCCGGACGCGCCGGTGCTGTGA
>JAAXUU010000146.1 GCA_013335845.1 Actinomycetota bacterium | reverse complement strand
CGACGAGGTCGATGGTGCACCGAGCCTGGCTTTCACGTTCGAACACGTCTTGCATACGCGGGCCGTATTTCTTGCAGATGCCATCGAGCACGTGAAGGCGTTCGAGTTTTCCGGCGAGGATATCCGGGTCGAAGTCAAGTGAATCACGATACGCGCGGAAATCGGAAGCGATTTCCTCCGTCTGCATGACGATCTCCCCAAGGCGATCGGCGAGATCATCGAGGCGGACATCGATTCCGGCTTCACGGGTAAGTACGCCGAGACAGTCCCCCAGGATATCGTTCGCACCGCCATCGTTTCTAATCGCTTCATAAGCTTCGTTGGCCGCGGAAGCCAAGGCGTCCGCATGCTGTAAAGCGGGTAATTCCTGTTCGAGCACTTCGTACTCACCATCATAGGCGCCGACTGCTTCTATCTCGCGCAATGCGAAACGCGCAAGTTCGAGATCCCGTTTGGTTGCAGATGAGGCGGCGATCAAATCGTTATGACGCTTTTGTGCGCGCGAATAAGCTTCATATGCGGAGCCATACGCACTGCGGGCAGTACTCGCGTCACGTCCGATCCACATATCGAGGAATTTCAAATGGGATGAAGGGGAAAGCAGACTCTGATGATCATGCTGGCCATAGAGATCGATCAAAGGGCCGATGCGTTGCGCAAGTGTTGCAACCGTGACCGATTCATCGTCGATCCAACAGCGACTGCGACCGTCAGAGCCAAGGCGACGGCGCACACGAAGCGTAGCCCCGTCTTCTTCGAACACGCCTTCGACGAGCGCCATTTCCGCTCCGTCGCGAATCATAAACGAATCGGCTCTTTCCCCGATGAGCAACTTGAGCGAAAAAAGCAATGCGGTTTTACCCGTACCGGTCTCACCTGAGAGCACCGTCAATCCAGGGCTCAGTGTGAGCGTAGCTTCTTCAATGAGGGCGATGTTGGATACCTTGACGTGTTTGAGCACTTATTTCTCTTTTCCGAAGAAAACGCGCGACACCGATTTATAGAAGGCGCCTTCCTCGAACTGCATAAGTAGGATATCGCCTTCTCCGCGGCGAACACGCATTCGCGAAGGAATCCCGCAAGGGAAGATACTCCCATCGATGTAAATAGTCACATCACGGAACTTCCGCTGCGTCAGGTCGATCTCGATGAAGTCCGAAGGACCGGTGACGATGGCGCGAGTCTGCAAGGTATGCGGGGCGATCGGCAAGACGATAAAGCCCTTATGCCCCGGGGCGACGATGGGGCCACCGGCAGAAAGCGCATAGGCAGTCGATCCCGTCGCGGTCGAGACCAAGACGCCGTCGCCGCGCATATTCGCTATGGAGACGCCGTTGATCGCGAGACCGAAATCGATGACACGACCGGAACTTCCTCGAGCCACGACGACCTCGTTAAGTGCGAAACATGATTCCTTGGTTTCGTCGGGGAACTCCAGATCGATTTCAAGCGTGGAACGACGTACCGGTTCACACTCTCCCGCTAAGGCGGCACCGACAAGTTCCATCATATCCTCGGCACTGCCACTTGATAAGAAACCGAGCGTTCCATAGTTCAAACTTAAAATGGGTATCTCCGAGTAGCCCACCAACCGCGCCGCGCGTAGAGTGGTTCCGTCGCCGCCCAAAGCGATGACGAAGAGGCAACCGTCCAGAGCCGGGTCGCGCATACCGCGCAACGTTTCGATGTCACAGGTTTCACAAACACCCTCTTCGTCGAAGACGTCCTTGATCAACTGAACCTCGATGCCCTGCGAAGACAGCCAAGTCATAATGGTGTAGGTCGCCTCTAGAACCCGAGTATTATTTCCATTCGGAACAATCGCGACTTTCATTTCGGCTCCTCACCTCGGATTCCATGCAAACTATGCAAAACATGAGCGGATTCGACGATAGCCTCGACATCGAGTATCAAGGATTCCTGCCCACGTGTACCCATCAAAAAGAACTCGATATTCCCCATAGGCCCGACTAGCGGTGATACGCAAAGACCTCGCGGTGCCAAAGAAGCCTGTTCGAACAGTTCGATCGCCTCTTCAAGTACCGCTATATGCGCGCTTTTATCGCGTACGACTCCATGTGCACCTATCATACTTTTCGGAACTTCGAATTGGGGCTTAATCAACGTAATAAACGTACCGGATTCACCTAAAAACTTGAGGATGGAAGGTAGGTACGAGCGGAGAGGCGCGAAGGAGACGTCGGCAACCGCAAGATCGAAAGGAGCTCCGATTTCGAGAGGATCGACCGTCCTTATATTGGTCCGTTCATAGAGAGTCACACGGGGATCTTGTCTCAGCGACCAAGCGAATTGCCCATAGCCGACATCGACGGCCACAACGCTACTCGCAGCATGTTGCAGGAGGCAGTCGGTGAAACCTCCTGTGCTCGCACCGCAGTCGATGCACTTCTTGCCGGTCACGTCATAGGCGAAGGCTTGTAAAGCACCCTCCAGTTTCTCCCCTCCCCTCGAAACGAAACGGGGACGGGAAGCCACGGCAATGTGTGCGTCGAGAGGTACTTTCTGCCCGACGGATCTTGCGACGTCATCGCCAAGGCGAACATCCCCTGCGAGTATCGCCCGCTTTGCACTCTCTGAATCCGTGAATAGGCCACGGGAAACAAGAAGTTCGTCAAGACGGGATTTGGGTGCTCCCATGATCTAGGATTCTTGCGCGAAGACGGTACGTACGCGCGCCGCAATGGACCGAGGGGAAAGCGAGATCTCCTCGAAGAGAGCTTTGAAATCACCTTGCGCAACGAATGCGTCTTCTACGCCGAGTTGTAAAACCCTCGTATGCAGGTTCTTATCAGCTAGGGTCTCGAGTACCGCGTCGCCGAACCCACCGACCACGACTCCTTCTTCGACTGTCACTATGAGTGCGCACTCCGAGGCGGCGATAACGGCTTCTTCGTCTATGGGCTTGATCCAACGCATATCGACGACGCGGACACTCACACCCTCCGCCTCGAGCAGCTCGGCTGCCTCAAGTGCGTGCGCTACCATTCGTCCGACCGCCAGAAACGCAATATCGTTTCCTTCTTTGAGCAGGACGCTCTGTCCCGGAGTCCAGACCTCACGTTTTGAGGGGATCTCGTCGCCGGCTCCGTTGCCACGTGGGTAACGCAGTGCGACCGGGCCGGGAAGGTAGAGAGCGGTATGCAAAGCATCGACTAACTCGCGCTCGTTCGACGGGGCGAGGATCTGCATGTTGGGGATCAGCCTTAGATACGAGATATCGAAAACACCATGATGCGTCGGGCCATCCGCACCGACCAGACCCGCACGATCGATGGCGAAGACCACGTGCTGGTTTTGAAGGGCGACATTGATGATGATCTGGTCATACGCACGCTGCAAGAATGTCGAGTATATGGCGATGACGGGTATTTTACCCCCGATAGCGAGACCACTGGCGAAGGTAACCGCATGTTCCTCGGCGATTCCCACATCGAAGGTCCGGCCGGGGAATACCTCGGCGAAAGCGTCAAGGCCAGTACCCGCGGGCATAGCTGCAGTTATGGCGACGATGTCCTTGTTCGACTCCGCTTCGCGGATAAGAGCGTCGGAGAATACCTGCGTGTAGGACGGTGGTCCGCTCGGAGCCTTTTCCGATTCGCCCGTCTCCTCATCGAAGGAACCGACACCGTGGAATACGTCCGGGCGGTTCTCGGCGGGGAGATAGCCTCTCCCCTTTTGGGTGATGGCATGGATGATAACGGGACCGGGGGCCGTTTTCGCCTTGGCGACCGCCTCCCGAATCGCCCTGATGTCATGTCCGTCGATAGGACCGAGGTATTTGATTCCGTAGTCTTCGAAAAGCATACCGGGAACCATGAATTGTTTGAGTGAATCTTTGACTGCGAGACCCGCTCGGAGGAAGAACCTTCCCACAGGGTTCTTGCACGTCGACATGCGATGCGTGATTTTCCCACTGATAGAAAGGTATGCCGGGTTCATGCGTGCTTTAGCTAGATATAACGAAAGCGCGCCGACATTACGCGAGATGCTCATCTCGTTATCGTTGAGGATTATGGTCATCTTCGTCTGCAATTGTCCGATCTGGTTCATCGCTTCGAAAGCCATACCCCCGGAAATCGAACCATCACCGATAATGGCCACGATATGCTCGTCTCCGCCTTCGAGGTCACGCGCTACAGCGAGACCGACTGCGGTCGACAGGGAATCCGAAGCGTGCCCGGAGTCATGGACGTCGTAGATACTCTCGTCGCGCTTCGTGAAACCGGACATCCCTTTATAGGTTCGCAGGGTGTCGAAATCAGCGCGCCTCCCGGTAATGAGTTTGTGTGCATACGCTTGATGACCGACATCGAAGATCAGTTTATCCTTCGGGCAATCGAGAACGGAATGCAAGGCAAGAATCAGTTCGACCGCACCGAGACTCGAAGCGAGATGGCCACCCGTCTTGGACGTCGTGGCGATGATCTCGTTACGGATCTCCTGGGCCAATTCCAACAGCTCGCCGTACGAGAGAGCTTTGATATCGGCGGGAATATCAATGGTATCTAGAATTCGATTCGACACAGCGGAACCTCGTTTTAACCCTGTTCGCCCTCAAGCGAAACACCGGATGCATCCTCAGGTACGGGATCACCCTCTTCTTCGGAGAAACCATCTCGCCCTTCAGAGATACTATCGGCAATCGCCGAGGTGCTATCACGGACGGACTGGAGGATTTCCGCTTCTTCCGGTGAAAACTCCGGTTTATATACGAACGTCAAAGCGCAGTTACCCAAGCGTATCGCCTCTTCGTAAAGATCG
>JAAXUU010000145.1 GCA_013335845.1 Actinomycetota bacterium | reverse complement strand
GACTTCACGGAATCCATGTCCTCGAACCCTCAGATCATCGATCAATTAGATGGTACGAACCCGCTTCCGGCTTCGATCGACGTGGAACTCGTCGATGCCCAACAAGTCGAAACCGTCGCTTCGCAGATTCTCGCGAACGAGACATTTTTGAGGATATGTGACAATCCGGAAGACCCAGGTGATTCGGTCAAATACGGTCAACAGACAGTCGAGCGTTTGTTCCAAGTGACGAACTATATCCGATACATCGGTATCGCTCTTGTCGCCTTGCTTGTATTCGTGACCTTCATATTCATAAACAATACGATTCGTCTCGCAATCCTCGCACGTCGCAGGGAGATAGCCATCATGCGTTTGGTAGGCGCTTCGAATGCATTCATCCGCGGTCCTTTCTTGATGGAAGGGGCATTGCAGGCGGTTCTCGGCGCACTCCTTGCCGTGGGAAGCATCGCAGCACTCAAGTATTTCGCGCTGCCAAAAGTCACCGAGGCCTTCACCTGGCTCCCGATTTCCCTTGGTGATCCGGCGTACTTCAAGATATACGGCATTCTGATCGCGTCGGGTTTGCTAATCGGTTTATTCGGCTCGGCGCTTGCAATGCGCCGTTATCTGAAGGTCTAGTCAGGTCGGGATATGACGGAAGAACCGAAACAGGAAACGAAATTCAGGAGGAGGGTGCTCATCTGGGTGAGCGCTCTTCTTTTACTAACGCTTGGCTTCGGCGGCGGGTACTTTGTCCGCGGTCTCGATGACCTTACGGTCTATCTCGGGTTCCCCATTGTTTCGGGGTCGGACTCAGTGGATGTCTCCAGATCCTCTTCCGAGCTGGGGGAGAGAATCGAGGAGGCGCAAGGTATCCTTGCGAGTGAGGCGAGTACACCTGCTGATCTCGAAACTGCTACAGCTGCAGCAATACAGGCCCTTGTTCAGGATACGGGAGACATCTACGGTAAGTATTTCTCTGAATCCCAGTATCAATCCTACCTTAATCAGAACGACGGTGAGTTCGGTGGTATCGGCGTTCTCTTATCGGAGTACGATGGGAAGGCGTATATCGTCCGTGTCTTCGAAGGCACCCCGGCTGAAGCCGCAGGTCTGCAAGAAGGAGATTTCATCACTTCCGTCAACGGAGATGTACGCAGCTCTTGGAGTTCCGAAGAGGTGGTTGCCTTGATAGGCGGCGAACCGGGGACTCTCGTGGAACTGGGCTGGCGACGCCCCCTCGCGAAGGACGATGCAGGTGGTGAAGCTTTCTCCGCGGTTATGGAATGCGCTACGATTGAAATCCCGAATATCACATACAGTCTTGTCGGTAACGTCGGGTACATCTCCATATCGCAGTTCACGCGTAAGTCGACGGAACAAGTGCAGGCGGCGATCGTCGACCTCGCCTCTCAAGGAGCCCAGGGTTATTTGGTCGACCTTCGCGGTAACCCCGGGGGGTATCTCACGCAGGCCGTCGAGATAACTTCCATGTTCTTGCGGGAGGGGACGGTCGTCCAAGTCGATTCCCGTACGGCGGGCTTGACGAAGACACAAGTGACGAGTAACTTCCTTACTGATAAGCCTCTGACGATCCTTGTCAATGAGAACAGTGCGAGTGCGGCCGAGATCATGACCACAGCTATGCAGGACCACGGTCGTGCGACGATCGTGGGTGTCACCACGTTCGGCAAGGGGACGGTACAGACCATCAAGGAGCTGTCGTTCGGTGGCGGCATCAAATATACCATTGCACGGTACCTGAGCCCCGATGGCGATGAGATCGATGGCATCGGTGTGACTCCTGACATCATCGTCGAGATGGATTCCTCGTTGCGCGGTTCGGGTGATAGTGATGTGCAGTACCTTGCGGCTCTCGCTGATATCCAACAACAGATAGCGAACGTGCAGGCTCAAGAAACAGCGGCGGCTACAGCCGGTACAGCTGCCGTGCCGACGGGAAGTTGATCTCATGGCTAGAAGGATGCGCACTTCGAAACGCAGTCGTAGAACTCCCACGCGATCCCAAGCGCGCCCCAATGCGACGGGTGTCATAAAGATCAATCGTCGCGGGTACGGATTCGTCACGACCCCCGAAGGAGATTTCTTCATCCCGGCGAAATATGTCAGCGGGGCTATGGATGGCGATACGGTTGTCGTCAAAGCGTCTGCGGGGCAGGAAGGGCAGCGGAAGACCGGCCGCGTCGAGAGCATCCTGACCCGCGCGCACAGTACGGTTGTAGGTGTTTATGAAGCAACGAGTGGTTTAGGGGTTATAACTCCGTTCGACTCGCGCATTCCGTTCGACATCTTCACATCGGCCGGTGCGTACCCACAAGCACGCGGTGGCGATGTCGTCTTGGTGAGGATTCTCACCTATCCTTCGCGTCACGAAAGCGCTTTCGGTCAGATCGAGGAAATCATCGGCCGGGAAGACGACAAGTCGATCGAGTACGAAGTACTTATACGCAAATATGGTCTTGAGCTGGAGTTCTCCGAAGCTTCGATGGCCCAGGCGGATGCTGCGAGGTTAGATGTCGAGGCGGCGTTGGCGGAAGAGGGGCGTCGCGATATCCGCGACCGCTTCGTCTTCACGATAGATCCTCCGGATGCCCGCGACTTCGATGACGCCCTGTCACTTGAGCGTCTCGAAGGTGGTAGGATACGACTCGGCGTGCATATCGCCGATGTCTCCTCCTACGTGCCGTGGGGCTCCTCCATCGACCTCGATGCCCGTCGTCGTGGGACCAGTACCTATCTCGTTGACCGCGTCATTCCGATGCTGCCTGAAAAACTCAGCAACGGGTTATGCTCGCTCAATCCCGACGTAGATCGTCTTACCATGAGCGCGGATATGATAGTCGACGCCGCTGGTAACGTAGTGGAATACGAGTTGTTCCCCAGTGTCATCCGCAGTGGCTCGCGCTTCGACTACGAGCAGATCCAAGACATGTTCGACGGCAAACGTGAGTACCCCTCATCTGCTGTGAAGGAAAAGCTCGAGGACCTCAGGAGTATTGCTCGCAAACGCTTCAAGCAGCGTGAATCGAGAGGCGGCGTCGACTTCGATACCGTCGAGCCGAAGCTCATCCTTGACGCGGAAGGACATGTCACCGATATATATCTACGGCGTCGAACCGAAGCGACAGGGGCGATCGAAGAGGCTATGATACTCGCGAACGAAACCGTCGCGACGTTCATGCAGGGTATAACCCCCAATATGGTGTACCGCGTGCATGGTGCCCCATCGAAAGACGCTATCGTCGCATTACTTCCCTTGCTGCAGGAGCTCGACTATCCCACGGAGGGTCTGCTCCAATTGCGGCCTCACGCTATACAGGCGATACTGCGGGAGGCAAAGGAGCGCCCCGAGAAAGACCTGATCAATTCCCGGGTTCTGCGCTCGATGAAGAGGGCGATCTACTCGAATCTCAATATAGGCCACTTCGGTCTCGCAAGTGATACCTACACCCACTTCACCAGTCCTATAAGGCGTTATCCCGATTTGCTGGTGCACCGCCTGTTGCGTGCCGCGCTTGCAGGCTTCTTCGACGAGAAAGGGGCGTTCTCCTCGAATCGCGCCAAGAAGTCCTCTCTGTACGGATTAGAGGCGCTCAAGGGGATTCGCGCTATGTGCGGTGATCTCGAATGGCTCTGTCGCCATTCCTCCGAGATGGAGCGCGCAGCCGCGGATGCCGCCTACGATTCTGTACAGATGAAGCTTTGCGAACATATGGAGAAATTCGTCGGTGATACATTCAAAGGCTTCGTGAGCAGCGTTTCGTCAGCCGGACTCTATGTCACCCTGCCGAATACCGTCAAGGGTTTGGTGCGAATCGAAACCTTGGGCAACGAGTACTTCGTCTACGACCCCGATAGGCAAACGCTCCGCGGGGAGGAATCCAATACGCTGTTCCATATCGGTGCATGTGTCGAAGTGGTCCTTCGTGCGGTATCGGTTCGTGATATCACTATAGACTTCGCTTTGGTCAAACTACTGGACTGAGCGCATCGTTTTGAAAGGAAAGCTATGAAGAAGAAGGATCTCGCTTTTTTGAAGGAACTCGTCGAGGCTCCATCACCTTCGGGTTATGAACAACCCGCTGCCGCGGTACTTCGCAATCGGCTCAAGGGAGTCGCCGATACGGTCGATACCAACGTCATGGGCTCGGTTCATGCGCAGCTGACAGGGAAGGGCGATGCTCCGAGTGTCATGCTTGCAGGGCATATCGATGAAATCGGCATGATGGTTAATTACATCACAGACGAGGGCTATATCACCTTTTCGCCCATCGGCGGTGTCGATGCTGCGATTCTGCCCGGTTTGCGGGTGGATGTGCACACGAAAGACGGACTTGTGCGCGGTGTTGTAGGGCGAAAGCCCATCCATCTCGTCAAGGCGGACGACCGTAAAACGGTAGTCGAAATCGATAAACTCTTCATCGATATCGGGTTGCGTGCTGAAGAAGCGAAGAAGAAGGTCCGCGTCGGTGACTGTATCACCTACGGCGTCGGCTTCGAGGAGTATGGCGATGGCTATGCGGTATCCAGGGCTTTCGACGATAAAATGGGTGCATGGATCGCTGCTCGCGTACTTGAGGAGGTCAAGGAGGCCGGTGGTTCCGCCGGTGACCTTATCGTCGCAGGTACGGTCCAGGAGGAGATCGGTATGCGCGGTGGAGAGACATCCGCGTATGAGCTGGACCCGGCCATCGGAATCGCAATCGAAGTAGGGCATGCGACCGATTACCCCGACATCGACAAGCGCCAGTTCGGGGAAGCCAAGTGTGGTGCCGGTCCGATCATCGCCCGCG
>JAAXUU010000394.1 GCA_013335845.1 Actinomycetota bacterium | reverse complement strand
TCCTTGGTAATCGTACTACCCGCCCCCGTAGTCGCTTTCGCTCCGATATTCACCGGCGCAACCATCATGGTATCCGACCCGATGAACGCATCGTCTCCGATAGTCGTCTTATATTTATTGACTCCATCATAATTGCATGTGATGCTCCCGGCACCGATATTCACATTATTTCCCAGAGTGGCATCCCCGATGTAGCTCAAATGAGGCACTTTCGAGCCGGGTCCGATGAGGGAATTCTTGATCTCGACGTGCGTTCCCGCTTTAGAACTCTCGCACATATGCGTACCCGGTCGCAGATAGGCACGCGGACCGCAGGTAACATGGTCATCGAGAACCACCTTGAGAGAAACGGTTTCATCGACTTTGCAGTTCTTTCCAACCACGGTGTCGGTCAACCTCGAGTTCGGGCCGATGACGCTTCCTTCCCCGATGGTGGACCTCCCCATCAGGAAGGTCATGGGAAGCAATTCGACGTCACGCTCGATCGCGACATCAGGACCGATCCAGACAAGTGTGGGATCGAGCATGGTGACGCCGTTCACCATGTGCCGCCCGTTGATACGTTGCTGCATAAGCATGCTCGCTTCGGCGAGCTGCATACGCGAGTTGATGCCGAGTGCTTCCGTATAATCACCACAGCAGGTGCCGACGACTTCGAGACCTTCTTCACGATAGATGCGGATAAGATCGGTCAGGTAATATTCCTTTTGGGCATTGGAAGTGGAAAGGGTGTCGAGATGGGATAGGAGCAACGGTATGTCGAAGCAGTAGATACCACTGTTGCACTCTTCTATCTCGCGTTGTTCGGACGAGCAATCCTTCTCCTCGACGATAGCTGCGACGCCTTTATCGTCACGCACAATCCTGCCATAGCCGGTAGTGCACGGCGGACGCATTGTCAAGAGTGCTACTGCGGCATCGCGTTCTTCTCGGCTTGCGATAAGAGCCTCGATGGTGCTAGGTCGAATGAGGGGAGAGTCGCCCGAAAGGACGACAAGTGAGCCATCGCTGCCCGCGAGAACCTCGCGCGCGCACATGACCGCATGGCCCGTCCCGAGTTGTTCCTCCTGGACTACGATCACGGAATCTTTCGAGAGAAGTGGGATTATCGCTTCGCGACCGTGACCGACAACGGTGATGACCTCATCACATTGAGCTGCATACGCAGCGTCGACGACCCAGCGTACCAAGGGCTTCCCGAGCAGTTCATGAGCGACTTTCGGACGGGAACTTTTCATACGTGTTCCTTCGCCTGCGGCCAAAATCAGAACCTTCGCGCTCATGGCGCACCCCCTAGCTACTTCGGTCTCGAACTTACGGAAAAGTCCTGAACCCTGTTCTTGTCGCTCATCCGGTATGAACACAAAAAATAACGCACCAAAGCAAGCTCTAGTGCGTCTAATATGCTGTGGCTGGGGTACCAGGATTCGAACCTAGATAGCTGGCACCAAAAGCCAGAGTCCTGCCGTTGGACGATACCCCATTACATCATTGCGTAGAGCGCTTAGGTAATGCTACCACGCAAAAGGTTAGTTTAGAGTTGAGAATGTGCCCCGTCAACCGTACAGACCCGAGTAACGCACATTTTTCGGGGAATGCCGCTTGAGTGCCCTTACAACTGTACGTTCAGAAGGTCCCGCTCTTCAATAGCCCTTGAAACGATTTCGATATCGGCCGGCTTATCGACGTCCGCTCCGATAACCGCAAAGTCGGAAATGATAGCGACCAACGCGCCTTTGAATGCATTGCTTGCCTTCTTCTCGGCTTCGGGAATAGTGAGATGGCCGGATGCGAACCTGACCATGAAACGCGGTGAGGCATAGCGTGCGATCTGCAAAGGATTCTTGCGTAAATCGAAG